>CBHWBX010000026.1:0-17881 GCA_966111935.1 uncultured Gemmatimonadaceae bacterium | reverse complement strand
TGTGTGGTCACGGGAACGCTCCGCGGCACCTATGGCGGAGTGTCCGGAAACGGCAGGAGCTTCATGGTCGATCAGGCGTTGTTCGCGCGCACGCGTGACGGGAAGATCGCCGAGCTGTGGGAGATCGTCGACACTCAGGCGCTGCTCCAGCAGCTACACGAACCGACGATCTAGTCGCGCCGGTGCCGCGGGCTCGACTCACTGCGCGGCGCCTCGGCACTCGACGGAATAGCTCACGTCCTCCCAGTGATCCTCCTGCATCCAGAAAAATCGGAACTGCAGTGAGGCCTGATCCGCCGCTGGGACGAGATCGACGAAATCGATTCCAATCCCCGTCGACGTCGCGTCAACGATGGTGTCGCTCCGCCACTCGTCGGCCGTCCAGCGAAGCCGGAAGGGTGACGCGGCCTGAATGCGCAGCATCGTGCCGCGCTCGATCGACGTGATCCGTCGGTTGAACTTCCAGACTTCCATCCGCTTGCTCCGGCCGTCGCCTTTCACGTACCGCTCGTACGCCGGCTCGATGAGATCGAACACCCGGCCCTCCGTCCGCGAGCGATGCAGCTTCAGGTATTCGGAATGCGCCCAGACGAGCGGCACCGCGGAATTCGTCGCACCGCCGAAGCGCAGATGGCGCCTCGGTAGATCGTGCACGTCCCAGATCTGTTCGGGAATCAGCCCGATGCCGTGCGCGAATCCCTCGAGCGCGCGGAGATACGGAGTGGGATCGCGCCCCGCGGCGAGCTCGTAATGTCCGCGTTCGCCGGTCAGCAGCGGCCAGGCGCGCCCCTTTCCCCACCCTGCATAGGAACGCCCGTCCTCGCGCTCGCCGTAGCCGTCGCGGCTGTATCGATGCCAGCACGGACCGAACGGTGTGTCGACCTTGAGCACGGCATCGACGACGCGAACCGAGTCCTCGATGATCGGATCGTGCGCGTCGCGGATACCGTAGCGCACCAGCTCCAGAAAGCCACAGTCGACGATCTCCCTGGCGGGGAACTCGGCCTCGGCCCCCGGCCCCCGGTTCGGAAGCCGAAGCGTGGCGCGGTTCGGGTCGCCGTCGACGCAACGGTCGATCGTTCCCGGATTGAGGCGGATGTAGTGGCGCGCGATGCCCGGAACCAGCGTCCCTTCCGTGGTGACGGTCCAGCGCTCGATGTGCGCCTCGAGAAAGTCGGCGTACTCGCGAATGAACGTCGCCGTCGCGTCGTCTCCTCGATCGGCGAAGAACTCGGCGGCGCACAGCAGCGCCGCGATGTGGACGGCGAGCGTCGACGGCGAGTAGCCGGCCATCTCCTCCCATCGCTCCTGTGCCGTGACCGGCCCCTCGCGAATGAGCAGGGAGCACGCCGCGCGAACCATCTCGAACGCGGAGAAGCCGCCCAGCGCGCGCTCGTCCCACAGCCGCCAGGCGAGCAGCACCGGAAAGGCAACCTCGTCGAGCTGCACGTTCCGCGCATAGGGCTCCCCGTTCAGCCACGAGCACTGCGCAAAGCCGCCGTCCTCGCGCTGAGAGAGCGCGAGATAGATGAGCGCCCGCAGCGGCGTCCCGAGGTCGTTGACGGCGCGCAGCGCGGACACCGATTTCACGAGATCGCGCGTCCAGACGAGATGATAGCCGCCAAGCTCTTCGTCGCCCTTTTCATCGCCCCAGGGAATGCTGAGCGATGCGATGACGGCGCCGGGGTAGGACTTGTCCTCGTGCGCGAGGAGCAGGCTGACGCTGCGCTCGAACAGTGTGCCCGCGCCTTCGGCACCGGCGTATCGCTTCGACGTCCGCTCCCACTGCCGGATGAACGCTTCGCGTTGGTCCTCGAACGGAATCGTCAGGCACTGCGCGAGCGCGCTCATCGCGTTGTGCTGCGTCCTGCCGAATCCCAGCGCGACCGTGAACTCCGTACCGGCGGTCAGGTCGAGCCCACCGGTCAGCGCGATGTTGCCGTCGATCGCCGACTCGTAATGCCAGTCGAGCCGGTAGTTGCGCGAGAGGTCGTTCCAGCCGTCGTTGACGCCGACGAAGCCGCATGAGCATTCCGTGAAGGGGATCGTCGCACCGATGACGAGCCACGTGTCCCCCTTGTGCGCCGTCAGAAACGTGTAGCCCTGCTTGCGCACGATCTCGCCGTTGTTGCCCCATCCCCCGATCTCGAGGTGCGGCGCACAGAGCACGTACATCCGCAGCTTCGACAAGAGCTCGTCCGGCGCCTCGAGCCGGGTGCGCACGAGCAGGCAGTTCTGATGCGGATCGCCGATGATCGTCTTGTGGATCGTGTACCGCCCTTCGTTCTCCCGATTCGTGACCTCGAAGCCGAGTGCGGCGCCGGCGATGCAGTCGATCGTGCCGTGAAAGCTCCGGCGCTCGTCGTGAAAGAAGGTCTCGCCGTCGGTGAGCATGAACTGAAAATCACGGATCTGCGGCGAGTCGATGGTCGGGTAGTACACCTCGGTGATCGTGCCATGGTCGAGCGTGTACCAGACGCGGCTCGAGCTCGAGTACGCGGTCCCGACCGCGGTCTTGTGGCCGCGCGTCCATCGCGGCTCGATCCCCGGGCCGCCGGGGGCACGGTATGCGGTTCGAGGGTGCACCCCCGCGCCGCCGGGTGGCTCGCCCGTGGGGCGATAGTGTCCCGTCATCGACGATTCCTCTCGATAGTGCGCTCCGGCTTTGATCCGATGCGCACTTCGTGCCGGAGGACTCGTCAGTGGGACTTCGACGCGCCCGGTCGACGGTAGTAGATCGGCTCGCCGCGCTGGATCGACTTCGCGTGCGACTTGAACGTCTCGCGCTCCGGCACGAGCAGGTCGGGGTCGGCACTCGCGAGATCGAGTCGCGCCACGATGAGCTCGTCCGGCACCTCGATGCCGATCGCGCGTCCCGTCCACTCGACGCACGCGATCGTGTGGAGGATGTACGGCGGCCACTGCGTCCAATCGGGCTCTCGGCGCTCGAGGATCGACCGCAGGTCGTCGTAGTCCCTGCGAATGAGGTCCGCGTACTCGAGCGGCGCGGTCTGGATGAGAAAGTAGAGCCGGTTGTTCAGGATCCGCTCCTGAAGGCCGGCATCCTGTGCGCCCAGCGTCATTGCCAGCTGGCAATCGGCGAGTACCGATTCCAGCGAATGCCCGGCGCGCAGGATGTCGCTGTCGGACGTCAGCAACAGGATCATCGCCAGCAACGCACGCTCGGTCAGGTAGCGCGGATCTCCCTGCCACTCGACGTCGCCCGCCACGTGGCGCGCCGCGCGCTTGGTCACCGTCGCGGCGTCGATGAGCTCGATGCCTTTCAACAGTCGCGGCGGCGATCGATCCTGGTTGCGGTGCTGGCAGACGGCGAGAAAATACTTCGCCTCGTGCGACGGGCTCGCCGCGCCCTGCTGCGACTCGGCGTTCTCGTACATCGCAATCGCGGACGCGGCGAACTTTTCGGCGAGCGGCCAGTTGTCCAGGGCACCGAAGATGTATCCCATCGCCAGCAGCCCCTCGCTGCGGTCGGTCCAATCGTCGGTCGAGCAGGTCTGCAGGAAGTAGTTCGTCAGCTCCGACCAGCTCCGCGGATTGGCGTCTTCTCCGTGGAGAATGTTCGCGAGCGCCTCGGCGGAGCGCGAATAGAACTGGAGGGCGTACGGCATGCCGCCGAAGCGCGCGCGCAGCACGGAGCGCTGGCGGTACTGGCTCCCCGCGATCAGCGACGAGATGCGATCGGGCGACTCGCTCGTATCGACGACGTTCAGCAGGCCGGCAAGGATGTTGTGCTCCTGGTCGACGATCGACGCCAGCTCGTGCATGCGCCGGAAGACGAGGTCGCGCAAGTCTTCCTTGTCGCGCAGCAATGCGAGAATCCTCATGGCATTCTCGCGCGGCGCGTCGTGGCTCGCCGGAGCGACGCGGGGCATCGCGTTCGCACCGCTCAGACTCGCCGCCAGGTTGTCCGACATCATCCAGTCCTCGCGGATGCGCCGCAGGAACGCTTCGCGGAAGCTGGGCGCGAGGCCATGGTCGGCCTTCATGAGGTCGGAACCGGCGATGAGCTCGAGAAATTCATCGACCGTCGCCAGCCGCTGCCTCAGGACCTCGATCTGCTGCTCGACCGGGAGGCCCTCGATCGTGAGGCGGAGCGCGAACAGCCGCGGATGGCGAATCGGGCAGCCCGTCTCGCCCCAGAGCGCCGCATCGTTCTCCTCGTCGGCGACCTGATGCATCAAGTTGCTGCGCGTGACGAGCAGCAGCCGTTCGCGGCGCGATGCGATCTGTGCGTTCGCCGCGGCGACGATCCCCATCGCCGCGGCGTCGAGACGGGTGCTCGCCGCGGGAAGAAAGGTACGCTCGCGCTCTCGCGCCATCCGCTCGTGCCAGCGCCCCAGGATCTCGGAGTCGTACAGCGCGGGTGGAACGCCGAGCGCCGTGACATCGCGCATCCGGCCGTCGTTCGTCAGCCCGTGGATTCGCGCGAGCGGCGATTCCGGCACGTCGTCGAACACGCTGAGGAACCAGTCACCGTGTCGCTCCAGAAAGCGTGTGATGACCTCTTCGTCGTCGTGCGTGAGCTGGCTGCTGCTTCCGTCGATCTTCAGAATCGCCTGGAACTCCGCCGCCTCGGGCGAGGTGATCCAGCGCATCGTCTTCGCGACCTTTTCCGCATGATCGTCGAAGGCGCGCCGGCTCGTGTTGACGATGAAAGTGCGAAGCTCGACGGCGTACGGCGCGAGCAGAATGACCCGGTCGTCGCCGGTGTGGAACAGGCGGCCGAGTGCCAACTGTTGATTCACGCCCGCACGGCGCTCGTCGTCGCCGAACAGCGTGAACTCCTCGGCGGATTCCTCGGGAAGCGCGAACGCGTACATCTCCGAGAAGTCGGCGGCATAGTGCAGCCGGCCGCCCTTCGAGACGAAGTCGAGGTCGTCGAGAAGATGGACGATCGCGCGGCGCACGGTACGACAGTCGCGCACGTACGTGCGGACGTCGTCGACGGTACTCGAGGCATTGGATGCCGTCTGCTGGCGCATGCGAGAGGACGTGGTCATTGAACCATGCGGGTGCTCGCCGCCGCACGGACATCAGCCAGCACCGACTGCACTGTGCCCGCGTTCGCCATCGTCAGCCAGAGCGCGTCGACGAGGTCCACCGAGGCGCGCTCGCCGACGAGCCGCTGCTCGTTGGACGAGGTGCGCCGCATCATGATGCCGTCCGAGAGCATCGACATGTGCACCGGCCCGCCGGTGTCGGACGACAGCATCGATACGAACAGCGTGCGATCCTCGCCACTCAACCGTTCGAGGGCGGACACCACACGGTCGAACGACACCGCGTTCAGAAGATTCTCGAGCGGCAGCCCCATCTTCGTGTAGAACTGCGGGTACCGCCGGACGAGCGAGAGATAGCGCGGGAGATATTCGCCGAACCTGCTCGGCGCGCATTCACAGACGCCGAGGAGCAGCCGCGTGCCGTAGCGCGGCGCGACGACTTCGCCGAGCAGAAATTGCACAAGGACCTCTTCGACCGCCGGATTCGGCGCGAGCCCCTGGAGCACGGCCAGCGACGTCCCGACGATCTTCTGCGCTTCCATGTCGCCGGCGGCGCGCAGGATGAACTCCGCTTCCAGGAGAGTTCGGAGCGGCAGGATCGCATCCGTCGCGCGGACGAAGCCGACGAGCCGGATCACCTCGTGCAGCGCAGCGAGATCGTCTCGCGGGATCCACTCGTGAATGAGCCGGGTGAGCCCGCGGCGGAATGCGTCGCGCTGTCCTTCCCGATAGCCCTTGAACGTGGTGTAGAGCTGATCGACCCGCGACGGGATGTCGGGGAGGACTCGTCCAAAGTACACGCCTTCCGAGATGGCTTCGCGAATGGCGACCGCGTACTCGGCGGGAGTAGGCGCAGCGGTTTCGGTCATGGCTTTCCTCGTACCGATCGATGGAGTCGCTCGACGGCTCGATCATCCCAACGTTCGGGAAGCTTGGCCTCGAATGCATCCCAATCCACGGGTCGCGCCGGAGTCTTCAGACGTCCGAAGTCGTGAAGACGAAAGCCGGGGCCGAAGGGGATCGGCTGATGCACCGCCTCCGGGAGCCCGTCCTCGAGGTCGTCCAGTCGTACGGCGCGCCCCCAACCATCCTCGGCGGTCTTCGAGCGATAGATCAGTGAGGGACACCCCTCGACCGCCGTCGGCACGTGCAGGTCGACGTCGGCGTCGTCGGGATATTCGATCTCGACGAGGTGTTGGTCTTCCGTGATGTGCGAGAGGCCGAGCTGATCGCGCGCGGCGTCTGCTGGATCGGGAAGATCCCGGAGCGACTCGATAGCGTCGGTTCGAGTGACCCACGCGAAACCGCGCGGCCCGCTCATCGCGCCGGTCGCGTGTTGCGCGAGACCGCCCTTGACGAGGAAGTCGACGGTGCGGGGATCGACGTAGCCGCGGATGGGCAGGTGCGCGTCGTCGTCGAGGTTGTAGTCGCGGAGATCGGTGATCGAGAGGAGGCGCGAGCAGCGCCATTGGCCCTTCACCGTCACGCCCTGGCAACCTTCCGCGGCGATCATCTTTCGCGCTTCCGCGCCGTAGATGGTATCGGGCAGGGCATGCCGCTCGGCCGTCTGCCAGGCATGGCCCAGATTGTTGAACAGGCGAGCGATGGCGCTCGGCTCGCTCAGACGCCCGGCACAGCAATCGTGAAGGAGATTCGCGAGCGTCGATCGCCCGCGCGCCACCGGCGACATGGCGGTCGCCCACTCGGCCAGAGCCGGCGTATCGAGGGCCGCGTCGGGCTGCTTCGGCGGAGCCGGCTTCGGCGTCGGCGCCTTGGCGATGCGCCGTCCGAACCGCTTCAACGGCCCGACGATCGACTCGAAGGTGATCCGCCGCTTCATCAGTAATCTCTCATAATCAGGGCAAGCCGAGCTTTCCTCGAAGCGGATCGAGCATGCGATAGAAATCGGCCGTGAGCAGCGCACCGTACGGCCGGCGCCCGTCGACGAGGGGCTGGCGTGTGACGCCCAGCTCGATCAGCGATCCCCAGTGCAGCATCACTCCGACGTCCGTCCCCGGCGATCTCGAGAAGCTGCTCACCGCCGAGAGCCCGAATGACCGGCTCCAGTCCCGCCCCCAACGCCTGACGAACCCGAGCCATTCGACGGCCATGACGTCACGCCGATAGATGTCGCGCGTCGAAAAACCACTGCCGATGTTGCTGACCTCGACCGCGACGGACGGGTGAAGAAGAACGATTTGATGGCTCGGCGGCGCGAGCGACCGGTTCGGCCTCAGGCCGTTGATCAGCAGCTCCCATGGGTACTGCGAGTAGCTCCGCGAGCGATACGTCGTCCAGTCGGCGTCGAGCGTGTCGAGCCGCGAGGCGATCGCACGCCGCGAGCCCTGACTCGCGGCGCTGAGAATGAAATCGGCTGCGAGCGCGGGCCAGCACACGGACCGGTGGAACGCGCTGTCGGCCGGCGCGTCGTTGAAAACGATAGTATCGGAACCGGTGAGCGACGCCGAAATCAGCGTGATCGTAGGCACCCCGCGGGTGATTCTCGTCGCGACATTGAATCGCGTTGCGTTCAGGGCCTTGTTCCCGCTCAGCTCGTCCATCGCCGCATAAAACTGCGAGCGAATGATCGCCGTATCCTGATCGTAGGTGGCCGGCGTCGGTCGTGGCTGGTTGGCGCTCACCAGGCTGTCGAAAACTGCGGTCACACGTCTCATCGCCAGCGCGTACTGGCGTTGACTCATGTACCCGTTCACGCTCTCCATGATGCTGCCCGGGTGCACAGGCTTCCACACCGCACCGTAGAGATCCGGCGCCGCGTTGCGCACGTTTTCCGGCGAGCAATCGCGCATCAGCGGGTTCATCGCCAGTTGCTGTGCGCCGGCGCTCGCCGCGCCCAATGTCAGACACGCGACGGTTACACACCTGCGTCGCCAGGATGCGCTCGATCTCGGCGTCATCGTTCGCATCTCAGAAGCACGCCGACCCGGCTGCCTTCGCTTCGGCGAGAAACGTCGACCCGGCCGTCACGAGCGTCGCGAGGTCGGGGTGGATCGTCATCCGCGCCTGGAGATCGGCGATCGTCGTCTTGAACTTGTCGAGTGACGCGGCGCACGGCGCGGCGAGCTCCGGCTTGTAGTTCGCGATGCCGTTCGCGATGTCCGGCGCGCTGATCGCGACATCCTCGAGCACGTCGTTGATGATCGTCGTGTGCACCGCCGGATGATCGAGATAATGCGCGAAGTCGTGCACGTTCAGGCGCCCGAAGTGATGGAGGTGCGGCTCGAGAACGTACCCGTCACCCCACGCGCCCGGCGGCGTGAAGCGCCCCGCCCAGGTGATGGGATCGAAGTCGTGGTGGAAGTCGAAGAAGTTCTCGCAGTAGCAGGGCGCGCCCGCCGACGCGGGGCGCACGCACGACGTGTAGACATCGCTCTTTTGCAGGAGATGGCTCACGTTCGCGACCGTGTAGAGCGAGTGGAAACGGAACCCGCCGCTCGCGCTGAGGCCGGACTGCCCGTCCCACCCCTGTGTTCCGAGCTCGGCGAGACTGTCGTGCGCGACCGCGGTGCCGAGGCTGTGGCTGAGCACCGACGCGCGCACGCCGTTCCCCGCGCCGAGGACGTCGGCGATCTGCTTCATCACGCGCACCTGCGTCGCCGTGCGCAGCTCACCGAAGCAGCAGTACGCGAAGACGTCGGAGCAGTGCGACCAGAAGAACGCCTGCTCGTCCGGCGTCGCGTGATGCTGGTACCAGTCGAAGATTCCCGGCATCCCGACCTGACCGGCGGTGGTCGAGAACTGCTGCATGTCGCTCTTGAGGCGCGCGACGTAGTCCGACAGCACGTCGTCGTAGGTGATCTCCACACAGACGACGAGATCGGTGAACTCGGTCTTGTTTCGCTGGGCGAGGTAGCCGGCGAACGACGGATATCGCTTCGCGGTCGAATTCAGCTTGTCCTTGATTTCCTTCGACCAGCCGGGCGCATGTTGCCCCATGCCGTGAACGAGAAACAGGATCGGCGCCATGGTCAGATCGTGATCGGAAGTGAGATCGGGCCAACCGTGGTTCCGGCATCGGTCGGTGCCGCGCCGGGCTTGGGCGGCGTTCGCACCGTGAGCTTGAACGGACCGGAGCCCGGGAGATCCTTGACGGCGATCGATGCCGAGAGCCGCGTGGCGTCGAGCTGTTTGGTGGGAATCGCGGTATCGTCGAGATAGATCACCGCCGCCGAGCCGAAGCCGCTGCCGCGCACGACGAACGAGAGCGTGCCGGCTTGCGCCACCGGTCGTGGCGGATCGATGCCGAGGATCGCGGAAGTGTCGGACTCACCCTCCGGTTTGTCGGCCCGCTGCGCGTCGCCGTGTCCCGGTGCCGCGCGGAACGCGACGGTGAACACTTCGTTCAGCTTGTCGATCGCCTGCTTGGAGAACATTCCCGACAGAGCCGCGAGCGCGACGACGCCGTACGCGTTCGTGGCATTTCCGGACGTCCCTGGAACGAGCGCGCTGCGGAAGACCACGTACACCACCAACGCCAGACCGGCGCCAATGAATGGGCGCAGCAGATACCACCAGGTCCAGCTCCAGCTGAAGGTGCGATTCCCGACGAACGTCGCGAACGACTGCGCAACGTGGAGGAACGCGCCGAGCGCGCCGGCAAGCATCGCGAGAATGAGGAAGCGCCAATCAGGCTGGAGATTCTCGGCGAGTGTGAGCTTGCCGATTCGCACCGGGGCCGGCACGAGCGATGGATCGAGCGCCGCCTGCTCGACGCTGTCGGCACGAAGCCGCGCGACGTCGGCAAGGCGCTGCGCGGTCGTCGCTCGCGCGACGAGGATCGGCAGATTCGCGGTGTCGCCCGTGCGACGAGCAGCCAGCGCGGCGCTGTCGCGAAGCTGCGCGTCCTTCGCCAGGACGTCGGCGCGCGCCTTCAGCGCCGCGACGACGTCCCGACTCGGGAGGCTCGGCGGGAAGACGAGGAGAAGGGCCGCCATGACGAGCAAAGCGTAAGCGACGAGGCCGAAGCCAAGGAGGCTCACTTGCCACGCGGGGCGCCCGGCGTCGTCGACCGCCACGTCCGCGACGGGAAGGAGCGTTCGGAACCATCCGCCCGTGCGCGAGAGGAGGCCCGGTTCCGCGATGGCCGGCGATGACACGTGTGAGCCTGACGGGGCGCTCATGGTCGGCGGGTCGAACGTTTTGAGCCATCGGCGCCGGCACCGGCGGGATAGGGCTCGGCGCCCATAATACCGGACTCGGCGGAAAGCGCAAGCAAGCCGGCCATCGGCGGATTATTAGGCGATTCTCATTTGCATTGCTGTATCCCACGTGGCCTCGACGCTCTATCTTGCTCTCGGCCGCACTGACGAGGACACGAATGGGTGAGCGTCCGCGAGCAATGGGCAAAGGCCGACTCGAAGCGTTCAGCGACGGCGTCATCGCGATCATCATCACGATCATGGTGCTCGAGATGAAAGTGCCCCACGGCGACACCCTCGGGGCACTGACGCCGCTCTTGCCGGTGTTCATGAGCTACCTGCTCAGCTTCATCTACATCGGCATCTACTGGAACAACCATCACCACATGCTGCACGCGACCACCAGGGTCACCGGCGGCATCCTGTGGGCAAACCTCCACCTGCTCTTCTGGCTGTCGCTGCTGCCGTTCGCGACGGGCTGGATGGGCGAGAACCACTTCGCCGCGAGTCCGTCGGCGCTGTACGGCGTGGTGCTCCTCGGCGCCGCGGTCGCCTACTGGACGCTCCAGCAGACGATCATCGCGGCGCAGGGCGCGGGCTCACCACTGCAGGCGATGGTCGGCAGCGACTGGAAGGGCAAGCTCTCTCCCCTTCTCTACATCTCCGCGATCATCGCGACCTTCTTCTGGGTGTGGCTCGGGCAGGTGTTTTACGTCGTCGCCGCGCTGATCTGGCTCGTGCCCGATCGCCGCATCGAACGGTCGCTCGTCGAGACGACGGACGTCCGGAAGATGCGCTCCTGATCCCACCGTCGTCCCACGGTCGCGAAGTAGGCTTCCACCGCCACGTCGTTCATTCCAGCCGCGAGCGCGTGTTCGACGCGCAGCGCATCCTCCGGCCAGAGAGTAAACGGGGCACGCGCACGGACGTATTCAGCCAATCGAATCGAGAGACGATCGGCGTCTCGCTCGGCCGCGAAGAAACAGATTCCATCGACGCCGATCACTGCGGCCACGTGAAGCGTGACGCATCCCATCAGGGTACCTGCTCGACGGCGGCCGATCGACGCCGCGTGAGTACCGGGGCCGACCACGCAACCCCGAGCGCGACCGCGATGACCATCACGGCGACGGCAAGTCCCGCAGTCGGCTTGATGGTCATCAGAAATACGACGCCCGTCGCGATGGCAGTCCGGAGCCGTAGCGAGAAAACGAGCAGCGGATCCTGAAAGCGAACGAGCGCGGAGGTGCTCTTCGGAGAGCTGCCACTCAGATCGCGAATGATCGCCGCGATACGCCGGCCGGTGATCCCGCCGCCGAGTATCGCAAGAAGCACGAGGCCGAGGAAGCCGATGCCGATCCATGGCTGGTGGCCTGAGCCCGCCATTCCCATGTAGACGCCGCTGACGAGAATCATCACCGCCGACGGGCCGGCGAGGCGACGTGTCGAGCGCAGGGCTCCGATCCATGGGCGAGCCTGCGCGAGGTCCGTCGCCCGTCGTAAGGGTTCCGCGACGGCCCATTCGATGCCCAGGGCCGCGAACATTCCCAGCGCGCCCAGCACGTGAAGGAACAGCACGATCAAATAGAAGCTCACGGCTCCTCCGTCGACGTCGTGCGATCGTGCCGCATGCCGAGGCCTTTCGCGTCCGCCAGCGGGCCGAGGTGGCGAAGCTTGTCGGGATTGACGACGAAGGTCACGCCCTGGACCTGTTCGCCGGCAATGTCCACGGCGGTAACAGTGATCAGCTTTCCGTCGCCGTCGAGCAGGAGCGCGCCCGGCTCCCCATTGATCTCCGCGGGCTGTAGCGACAGCCCGAGCGCGACGACGCGCTGCGCCGCCCATGCGTGCATCGCGCGTGCGACGTTGGTGCGCCCGTACACGGGTTGCGTGCGCATCGGGATCTTGCCGCCGCCGTCGCCGCGCAGCACGACGTCTTCGGCGAGCATCGATTCGATGTCCGCGAGATTGCCGTCGCGAACGGCCGCGAAGAAGCGCTGCGCCAACTGTTCGCGCTTCTCGCGCGGCGCCTCGAAGCGCGGACGCCGCTCGGCGACGTGGCGACGCGCCCGCGTGGCCAGCTGACGCGCATTGTCCTCGCTCGTACCGATCACCGTCGCGATCTCGTCGTACGGATAGTCGAAGACGTCGCGCAGCAGGAACGCCGCCCGCTGCTCCGGCGAAAGACTCTCGAGCAGGACGAGAAACGCGATCGACAGAGAGCTCGACAGCTCTGCCGCTCTCGAGGCTTCATCGGCCGGACCGGTGACGAGGGGCTCCGGCAGCCAGTCGCCGACGTAGCTCTCTCGACGCGCCCGTGCGGAGCGCAGCTCGTCGATCGCGAGCCGCGTCGTCACAGTCGCGGCGTAGGCGATCGGAGACTCGATCTCCCGTCCCTCGTCGAGCGCGGTGTGCACGCGCAGGAGCGTCTCCTGCACGACGTCCTCAGCCTCGGCGACGCTGCCGAGCATTCGGTAAGCGATGTCGAACGCCCGCGGGCGGAGCTCTTCCAGGAGCTGATCGCGCGACAAGGCCATTGTACCTCCTGCTGCTAATGATGATCGGAGGGCGGAACTGCCGACGACCTGCCTCCAGGTATGAGACGGAACAGGAGGCAGATCTGTGACAGTCGCCCGGCGATCGAGCTGGAGGTCTTACAGCGTCGCGCGAATCCAGCGTGCAAAGCGGCTGATGAGCGACGACTGGCGCGGCAGCAGCTTCTCCAGCTCAGCCGGCTGATCGATCCACGTCGTACGCGCCATCATGTAAAAGAGATCCGCGAGCCCCGCCGACGCCTGTGGACCGGACACGATCAGCGTCGCCTCGCCGTCGGACATGAGACCGCGATCGTCCATGTTGTGCGATCCTTCGGCGAAGTAGAAGCTCACGCGCTTCCGCTCCGCTTCAGGGATGCTCGCCTCGTAGCCGCGCATCATCTGGTCGGCGCGCCGCGTGGCTGCCGTATCGACCGCCGGCTGCACGGCGCCCAGCTGCTGCGCGAACGTCCCGGTCTGGCTCGCCTGCACGCGCATTGCTTCCGCGAGCATGTCATCCCATCCCGGCTGACGCAGGAGCGCGGCGATGGCGTTCGGCCGGGCGACGACCTGCGTCTTCCGGTGCGGCTGCGGCGGATGCTGTTTCTCGTCCTTCGCCAGGTCCGTCGCGTCGCGCTTGTTCGAGATTTCGCGCTCCACGCGGTCGAGCACCGAGAGCGTCTTGTCGTCGAACGGGATCACCTGCCGGATCCACGGATAGCGCGCGAGCCCGGCACGTACCTCGCGAATTCGGCCGGCCGCATCGTCGGCCGGCGCCTGCGCGGCGAAGAGACCGATGTGCAGATCGCCGCCGCTCGCGCGCATCGTCGGCGCGAGACTGTCGCGCAGCGCGAGCATGCGCGTGAGGACATCGTGCGCGCGCGCCATCGCCGGCGCATCGGGGATCGGCGCGTTCGCGAGCGCCGGTGCGATGATCTGGACGCGTGCGCCGCGTGCGGCCGCTCCCGCGAGCATTCCTGCCCACGTCTCGCCGAACCAGAGCTGATCGGGAACGATGATCACCGCTCCGGGCTGCGCGAGGTTGTAGAGCATCGCGCGCGCGACCGACGACTTCTTGTCGCCGAACCCGACGTCGTTGTGCACCTGGAGCGCTCGGCCGACGAACTCGCCGAGGTTCGACTTCTCCTCCTGCGCGCGCTTGCTGGCGACGGCGCGAAGCGGCTCGGGAATCTCGTCCTCCGAGAATCCGTTCAGGCGCAACGCCTGCCGGAGACCGGCGCGCGCGTCGAGCGTCGCCGGGCCGCGCAGGCGGAACCCACGATCCTCCCACGTCGCGCTCGAGTAGACCTCGCCGATGCCGATGCCCATCACGAAGACCGCACCGCGATTCGGGTCCGCCTCGTTCACGTCGTAGAGCACGAGCTTGCGATGATCGCGCATCACATTGTCGGGCGTGAAGCCGATCCCCGGAATGATGTGACTGCTGCGAAACGAGAAGTCCGACTGATTGGCGACGTTGACGTGCACCTTGATCGTGTTGCGGAGCCAGCGCTCGGGGTCGCCCGACGCGCGCGCGTCGTCCTGTAGCCGGCGCGACCCTGCGATCGCGGCGCGCAGCTCGGCCTGACGGTTGAGCAGGTGCAGCTCGCGCGTGCCGTCGTCGCCGTCGAGGTGCATCGACGCCTGGAGCGGATTCTCGAGGATCGACAGCCAGAGCCGTCCATCGGACGTCTCGTAGAAGTACTGATCGTGGAGAATCATGTACGTCGGGATGACGCCCGTGCTGTCATACCGCTTCACGGCGGCGATGAGCGCCGGGAAGTACGCGTCGGCGATCATCGTGTACCCGATGTTGTCGATCGCGCGCGAGTACCACTGCCGCCCCATGAACTCGTGCGTCCACATCACGTGATACTGCCGAGCAGCGAGAATGGAGCGCGCGACCTCGAGCGGAAGGTCGGTGCTGCGCATGTACGTCAGCTCGTTGCGATCGGTGAAGGGATGACCGACCACACGTCCGATCAGCGAATCGACCTCGATCTGGTCGTCATACTGATCGAAGGTCAGCGCGAGATCCATCGGCAGCCAGACGAGCCGCGAATCACGCTGGCCCGCGACGATCGCGCGCATCGTCGGCGTGACTGCGTCGAGCCACGCGGAGAACGCGGACGCCGCGATCGTCTGTCGAGCCGGCGCAATTCCGGATGAGTCGCTGAGCCAGCGGGCGAAGTCCGCGGTCGCGCCCCCGGCGAGGCGGTTCACATCCACCTGCTTCGCACGACCGAACACGGAGTCCACCGGAATGATGATACGATCGAGCACCGCGGTGCGGGCGCGTCGCGCCGCGCGCGTCCGCTCGGCGCCGTCGAGTCCCGCGCCGAACAACGCCTCGAGCCCCGTGCGCGAACGATCCATCGCCGCGCGATAGCCGCTCGCGCGCGACGTACGGATCGCCGCGTCGGTGTAGAGATCGGAGTACGCGGCGATGACGTCCGACGCGGAAGCGATGTCGCGTACCAGCTGCTCCGTCGATGCGTCACGGGCCGCGAGCGTCGCCGGATGCGTGGGTGCGTGCGCCGGGGTGGGAAGCTCGACGGTCGTCACCTTGGGGCGGGTACGTCCGGCGAGCGGCTGAAAGAGCGGCGCGGTGAGGCCGACGCGCAGCGTCTGACCGCGCGCCGGGATCCAGTCGACGCGCACCATCGAGCCATATCCGAGCAGGCCGCCGCGACGAATCGCGCTCTGCCAGCTGAGGATCGTGTTGAGGCGGCCGTTCCGAACGTCCCAATCCGCGCCGACGCTCGTCGCGAACAGACGCGAAGTCGCCATCGCCCGAATGCCCGCGTCCTCGACGCCGCTGACGCTTCCATACCCTTCGAGAGTGCCGCCGATCAGGCCGAGCAGAGGGTTGAACGCCGCGATCGGCGGCTTGTTGAACGCGTGGAAGACGCCGTAGCTGAACGTACCGCCGTAGTGGCCGTTCGAGTTGAACGCCGTCCCCTGGGCGGAGAGCTGCTGTCGCCAGATCGGCGGTTGGCCGATCGAGAATACCTCCCGCGGCGGACCGGGACGCGCGCGTACCGCCGCAGTGTCGGCGTTCTGGCCGTGCAGGATGGTGCAATTGACGAAAGCGAGCGCGACAACGAGCGCGCCCGCGTTGAATGAGCGGGTCATGCCCGGACGAGGGCAAACTTTATGCGAGCCCAGCTGCGCGAGATACTAAGGATTGCAACGCCTGCACTGCCCGGCTAACGATGTGAGCCCGGAGCGTGTCGCACGTCACATTACCCGCACGGAATCAGCCCATGATGGTTCGTGTCGCCACGATGGCCGACGTCCCAGCGATCGACGCGCTCATCGAGCAGTCGGTGCGCGGACTCAGCGCCGGCTTCTACGCCGCCGAGCAGATCGACGCCGCGCTCGAAGATGTCTTCGGCGTCGATACACAACTGATCGCGGACGGCACGTACTACGTGATCGATGGTCCGACCGCCCCGATCGCGGCCGGCGGCTGGAGCGCACGCCGAACGCTGTTCGGCGGCGACCAGATGAAGCAGGGCGAGGATTCGCGTCTCGATCCGACATCGGACGCCGCGCGCATTCGCGCCTTCTTCGTCCATCCGGGCTGGGCACGCCGCGGACTCGCGAGAATGCTCTTCGATCACTGTGCCCACGCCGCGGCCGCCGCCGGATTTCGGAGCGTCGAGCTGATGGCCACCTTGCCCGGCGAGCCCCTGTATCGCGCGCTCGGGTTCACCGCGGTCGAACGGGTCGTCCTGCCCTTGAAGAATGGCGTCGACGTTCCGTTCATTCGCATGACCAGATCGCTCACCTGACATCCCACTCGACGGAGATTCGCCGTGGCCACGCCCGCCAAGAACACGATTTGTCTCTGGTATGATCGCGACGCCGAGGAGGCTGCGCGCTTCTACGCCGCGACCTTTCCGGATTCCGCTGTCACCGCGGTCCACCGCGCTCCCGGCGACTTTCCGTCGGGGAAGAAGGGCGATGTCCTGACCGTCGAGTTCACGGTGTGCGGCGTTCCCTGCATCGGGTTGAACGGCGGACCCGTGTTCAGGCACAGCGAAGCCTTCTCCTTCCAGATCGCGACGGTCGATCAGGCCGAGACGGACCGCTACTGGAACGCGATCGTCGGCAACGGCGGCCAGGAGAGCGAGTGCGGGTGGTGCAAGGACAAATGGGGACTGTCCTGGCAGATCACGCCGATCGCGCTGACGCAGGCGATCGTCGATCCCGACCCCGCGGCGGCCAAGCGCGCATTCGATGCGATGATGACGATGAAGAAGATCGACATCGCGACGATCGAAGCGGCGCGGCGGGGATGATGAGCCTCCGTAACTGCGGTGGCTTGACCGGCGAAGGGCTTCCACGGATGATCATTCGGCGTCGCGCTCCTCGCGCCTGACGCGTACATCGACCACAGGAACAGCAATGGCACGAGTCACGGGAATCGGCGGCGTCTTCTTCAAGAGCAAGGGCGACCGTGCCGCGCTCGCCGAGTGGTATCGCAAGCACCTCGGCGTGCAGATCGCCGGCTTCGGCGGCGCCATCTTCAACTGGCCGGAAGATCCGGCCGCCGACAAGGGTGCGACGGCGTGGCACGTTGCCGATGCCGGGAGCAAGTGGTTTGCTCCAAGCGACGCGCCGTTCATGATCAACTACCGCGTCGACGATCTCGATGAGATGCTGGAGAATCTGCGGCGCGAGGGCGTGCAGATCGTCGGCGGTCCGGACGCGGACGAGAATGGAAAGTTCGCGTGGATCCTCGACCCCGACGGCAACAAGGTCGAGCTCTGGCAGCCGTGAGCTAGCGCGGCAATCGCTCGAGCAGCAATGCACCGGTGAGCAGCGGCTCAGCCGCATTGCCGCGTGCGACGCGGATGCGCGCGCCCTCGCCGACGTAGCAGTACGCGCCATACTCGTCGGGTGGCGCCCAGCGCACGAATGCTTCGCTGTCCATGTGACACCACCCCGCCCCCTCGGCGGTGATGGCCGGGTGCGCGTGCGTGCCGTCGCGCGACAGCCACTTCACCCACATCGTTCCGGCGGGAACGGGAAGATGCAGGGTGTCGCCCGGCGCGAGCCGCAGCGGCATCGCGACGTCGCGCTGAGTCGGTGCGAGATTATCGAAGCCATCGACGAGCGCCTGGACGGCGATCGTGATGTCGGCGCGCGCGGCGCCGAC
>CBHWBX010000025.1:0-17971 GCA_966111935.1 uncultured Gemmatimonadaceae bacterium | reverse complement strand
TTGTCTGACCGTCAGAACGCAGTATATTACTGACGCGTCAGTTATTTTACTGCCGCGATCTCGATCCTGTAACTCTCTGCTGCAAACGAGCTTATCCGTCCATGGGCGCTGTACCGAACACAACTGAACCTCGCTGGCGCCGACTGCCCGAGGAGCGTCCGAAGCAGATCCTCACGGCCGCCCTCGAGGTGTTCGGCGAGCGCGGCCTGGCCGCGGCGCGCCTCGAGGACATCGCCAAGCGCGCCGGCGTCTCGAAGGGCACGATCTATTTATACTTTCCTAATAAGGAAGAGCTCTTTCGAGAGATGATCCGCGACATCGTCGTCGGACAGATCGTCGAAGCCGAACGCCTCGTCGAGGAGAACACCGGCAGCGCC
Source organism: uncultured Gemmatimonadaceae bacterium (assembly GCA_966111935.1). GTDB lineage: Bacteria > Gemmatimonadota > Gemmatimonadetes > Gemmatimonadales > Gemmatimonadaceae > JAQBQB01. The sequence continues at coordinate 17,594 of CBHWBX010000025.1, read as the reverse complement.
ACCGAGACGCTCACGGTCTTCATGCGGAACTATTGGCAGCGCGTGCGCGGCCCGCAGTTCGGCCCGCTCTTCCGCTTGATCCACGCCGAGATCCACAGCTTCCCGGACCTCGCACGTTTCTACGGCCAGGAAGTCGTGGCACGCAGTCAGCGACTGGTCGCGTCGATCATCCAGCGTGGGATCGACAGCGGCGAGTTCCGGCCCATCGATCCGTTCGTCGCGGCGCGCATGCTCTCGGCGCCGTTCGTCATGCACGGCCTCTGGTGTTCGCATCGCGAGTGTTTCGCGGACGTGGCGCGCCGGAGCGACGACCAGATCCTGCAAGACATGATCGATTTCTACCTCTATGCCATTCGTCCGTCGCACGAAGGTGCGCGGAGCACGAGCAAGGACTGATGAACAGGAATCACTTTCCACAGATCATTCGCCTGGGTGTGGGGCTGACACTGCTCGCCGCCCTGTCCGCGTTCGCGGTTCGCGCCGCGCAGGCCCAGACGCCCGCGCAGACGCCCGCCCCGGTGCGGCTGTCGATCGGCGAAGCGGCGCGTCTCGCGGCGCAGCAGTCGGCGAACGTCCAAGGTGCCGGCTATCGCGTCGAGGAAGCGAAGGCGCGCGTCGGACAGGCGCGCTCGTCGCTGCTCCCGCAGCTGTCGTTCACGCCGAACTGGACGAGCCACACGATCAACAGCGCGAGCTTCGGCTTCAACTTTCCGACCGAGCCCGGCACGCCGCCGCTTCTCGATCCGAACGGCCAAGTCATCGGCCCGGTGAAGATGTGGGACTTCCGCGGCAACGCCTCGCAGTCGGTGTTCGATCCGGCGGCGCAGCAGCGCGTGCGCGCGGCCCGCGCCGGTGTCGATGTCGCCAGCGCCGACGTCGCCTCGCAGGCCGAGGTGGCCGCGACGACCGCTGCCGCGGCGTACGTGCGCGCGCAGCGCGGTGAAGCGGCGCTTCAGGCGCGTCTCGCCGATTCGGTGCTCGCGAGCGAGCTCCTCGTCATCGCCCGCGAGCAGTTGAACGCCGGCGTCGGCGTCGCGCTCGACGTCACGCGCGCGCAGTCGCAGCTCGCCGGCACGCGCGGGCAGCTCATCTCGGCGCGCACCGACCGCGATCGCGGCCGGATCGATCTGCTTCGCGCGCTCAATCTTCCGCTCGACACGCCGATCCAGCTGACCGACTCGCTCGGCTCGCTCGCGCCCGAGGCGGCGGACGAAGCGGCCGCGCTCGACATCGCGCTGCGGACGCGTCCGGAGCTTCGCGCGGTCGAGGCGCAGCGCGTCGCCGCGCAGCAGCAGGTCGACGCGACGAAGAAGTCGCGTCTGCCGAGCGTGAGCGTGTTCGGCAATGACGGCCCGAACGGTTTCATCAACCATCTGCTGAACACGTACACTTACGGTGTGCAGATGTCGTGGCCGATCTTCGAGGGCGGGCGCCGCGAGGCGCAGACGCAGGAGCAGATCGCCGCGATGCACGAAGTCGAAGTGCGCCAGCGCGACCTTCGCCAGCAGGTGACCGTCGACGTGCGCAACGCGATGCTCGACCTCGCGTCGGCGCAGCAGCAGGTGGACGTGGCGCGCGAGCGCCAGCGGCTCGCCGAACAGGAAGTGGAGCAGGCGCGCGATCGTTTTCGCGCCGGTGTCGCCGGCAACGCCGACGTCGTCACCGCGTCGCTCACGCTCAACAACGCGCGGACGGCGGTGATCGACGCGCTGACCGCGTATCAGGCTGCGCGCGTCTCGCTCGCGCGCGCCGAAGGCAACGTCATTCAGCTCCGTTAACGCACAACCGATATCTCTCGACCTACGGTCACGAACAATGGCAACAGCAATCAAGCAGGAATCTGAAGCACGCGGTGGTGCGGCGAACGTCCCCGAGGCGCCGAAGAGCGGGAAGCGCAAGTTCGTGCTCCCGATCGTCGGTCTGCTCGTCGCGCTCGGTCTGATCTGGGCGTTCAAGACGTGGTCGTATGGCCGGTCGCACGAGTCGACCGACAACGCCGCGGTCGACGGGCACCTCGTCCCGGTCCTCGCGAAGGCGAGCGGCTACGTCCAGAAGGTGACGGTCTCCGACAACGACCGCGTGAAGGCGGACTCGCTGCTCGTGCAGATCGATCCGGCCGAGTACCAAGTCCGTCTGGCGCAGGCCGATGCGGACCTCGCGGCCGCGCGGGCGGCGGCGGGCGGTGCGGGTGGCGCGCAGGGACAGGCACAGGCAGCGGTCGAGCAGGCGACCGGCCAGCAATCGTCGCTCGTCGCGCAGATCACGGCGGCGCGCGCGAACGAGACGAAGGCGCGCCAGGATCTCGCGCGCATCCAGGAGCTCGCCGACAAGCAGGTCGTGTCGCGCATGCAGCTCGACGCGGCGCGTGCGGCGGCCGAGGCGGCGTCGGCGAACGTCGTCGCGCTCCAGAAGCAGCAGGGTGCGGCGGGCGGCACCGTGGCGAGCGCACAGGCAGGTGTCCGTCTCGCGAGCGCGCGGGTGCAGGCGGCGCAGGCGGCGCGTGACAACGCGGCGCTCCAGCTGAGCTACACCCGCGTCGTTGCTCCGGCGTCGGGCACGGTGTCGCGCAAGCAGGCGGAGCCGGGGCAGCTCATTCAGGCCGGGCAGCCGCTGCTCACGATCGTCGCCGACACGGGCGTGTTCATCACGGCCAACTTCAAGGAAACGCAGCTCGCCGACATTCGCGTCGGCCAGTCGGCGGAGGTCGAAGTCGATGCCTACGGCGGCCGCAGCGTCGAAGCGTGCGTCGAGAGCGTGAGCGCGGCGACGGGCTCGAAGTTCGCCCTTCTTCCGCCGGACAACGCGACGGGTAACTTCACGAAGGTCGTCCAGCGCGTGCCGGTGCGCCTGCGCGTGAAGCAGGCGCTCGGACCGGAAGCGCAGCTCCGGCCGGGCATGTCGGTGGTCGTCCATGTCGATACGAAGTCGCCGGCAGGGAAGTGCTGATGTGAGGTAACGCTCGGTCATCCTGAGCGAAGTGAAGGACCCCTTTGCGTTGAGGTGATCTCCTCGGCGGAGAGGGGTCCTTCGCGCTTTGCGCTCGGGATGACCACGATTCTGTCGAGGTGCGTATGTCCGGTCCCACCGTCACGTCCGGTCCGCGCGGCACTGCGTACGTCAACACGTCCGACCTCGCCGTCGTCGACGCGCACGACAAGTATCGCTACAAGTATCTGATCGCGATCGCCGTCACGCTCGCTTCCGTGCTCGAGCTGATCGATACGTCGATCGTGAACGTCGCGATCCCGCACATGATGGGAAACCTCGGCGCGACGCTCGACGAGATCTCCTGGGTCTCGACCGGCTACATCATCGCCAACGTCATCGTCATTCCGATGAGCGGCTGGCTCTCGGCGTACTTCGGCCGCAAGCGCTACCTCACCGGCTCGATCGTCCTCTTCGTCGTCTCGTCGTTCTTCTGCGGCGCCGCGACCTCGCTCGGCGGACTCGTCTTCTGGCGCGTGCTCCAGGGGCTCGGGGGCGGCGCGCTCCTCTCGACGTCGCAGGCGACGCTCTTCGAGGCGTTCCCGCCGCACGAGATCGGGATCGGCCAGGCGATGTTCGGCATCGGCGTGATGGTCGGCCCGACGATCGGTCCGACGCTCGGCGGCTACATCGTCGACAACTACAACTGGCCCTGGATCTTCTACATCAACGTACCGCTCGGCATCGTCGCGGCGTTGATGGTGATGACCTATGTCCACGATGCCGAGCACCAGGAGCGCGCCGAGACGATCGACGTCGCGGGATTTCTGCTCCTGGCGACGTGCGTCGGGTCGCTCCAGTGGATGCTCGAGAAGGGAGAGCGCTACGACTGGTTCGAGTCGCGCTTCGTGACCGCGCTCGCGCTGACGTCGGCGGTGTCGTTCGTCGCACTGATCTGGCGCGAGCTCACGATCGACGAGCCGATCATCAACTTCCGCGTGCTGCGCAGCCGCCAGCTCGCCGCCGGCGTGAGCTTCGCCGCGGCGCTCGGCCTCGCGCTGTTCGGATCGATCTTCGTCCTGCCGATCTTTTTGCAGACGCTGCACGGACTGTCGGCGAATCAGACCGGCCTCGTGATCCTCCCCGGCGCGATCGCGTCGGCGGTGACGATGGCGTTCGTCGGCAAGAACGCGAATCGCCTCGACGCGCGCGTCACGGTGACGATCGGCGCGGCGATGTTCTTCGTGTCGATGTGGAAGATGGCGCGGATGACGCTCGTGAGCGGACCGGAAGAGACCTTTTGGCCGCTGATCATCCGCGGCGTCGGCATGGGCCTGATCTTCGTCCCGCTCACGAGCGCGACGATGGCCGAGCTGCAGGTGAAGGACCTCGCGCAGGGGACGGGCCTCTTCAACCTCACGCGGCAGCTCGGCGGCTCACTCGGCATCGCGATCATGGCGACGCTGCTGACGCGATTCACGATGCAGAAGAAAGCGCTGCTCGCCGAGCACGTCACGTCGATGGACCCGACGTCGCTCGGGCGGCTCCAGCAGATCACTCAGGGACTGATCAGCCGCGGGACGAATCCCCACGTCGCGCACCAGCAGGCCCTCACGATCATCGACCGCCAGATCCAGGCGCAGGCGAGCGTACTCGCGTTCTCGCGCATCTACCTCATCAGCGGCGCCATTCTCGTGGCCGCGCTTCCGTTACTCTTGCTGTTCAAGACAGGGAAGGGCCGCGGCTCTGGCGGGATGGCGCACTAGGAAATTCCGCGTTTTCCCCTCGTTCCGTGTCTTCGTTTCTCCTCTATTCGCAAGCTTCGTTGTCGTAAGAACCGCAACCACGCGAAGGAAAAAAGCACCAAACCCGCGAACGTGGCGTCCAGCCCACTTCGCGGGTTTGGTGTTCTTCGCGGGTTTGCAGTTCAAGTGACGGGTAGCTCTCCGAGCACCGGAGGCGTACAAGAAACTAGATGGTGATGCCGCGCCCCCGCGCCGCGACGGGCCAGCTCGTCTCGACGACCTCGCCATGGACTCCAGCGACGACATCCGCGAGATGAACGCAGATGCACACGTGATTCGGGATCACGCGCACCTTGTCGCCGACCTGCGGCCGCCAGAGCGTGCGCCGCAGATCGAGGATGCCGTGCTCCTCGGACATGCTCTTCACGATCACGTCGCGGTCGTGCAGCAGGCAGCCGAAGCCTTCGCCCTCGGCGCCGCGCACGGGCTCGCGGCAGAGGGCCTTCGTGCCGGCGTCGATCACCGCCTGTCCGGGGACCGCGGTGCTCACGACCGTCGCGAGGATCGTCAGGGCGCAGTCGTCCCAAGAGCAGGCGCCGATCTCGGCGGTCGTGCGATCGTTGTAGACGTACGTGCCGGGACGGAATTCCGTCACTCCGCCGATCTCGTGGGTGTGCCAGAGCGTCGGTGTCGATCCGCCGCTGACGACGCGCGGCGGCATGCCGGCCTTCTCGAACTTCTCGATGATCTCGCGCAGGTTGCGTGAGATCTCCTCGAGCTTCGGCGCCTGCTGATCGACCTTCTCGCGGACGTGACCGGGATAAAACGCGATCCCGTCGAAGCGCAGGGGCGGGCGCTGCGCGACCATCTGTGCGAGCTCGAACGCCGTGTCGAAGCGCGGCGTTCCGACGCGGTGCATGCCGAGGTCCATCTCGATCAGCACGCCGATCGGACGGTCGACGATGTGTGCCCAGTGGGCGAGCTCGCCGATCGCGCGCACCGAATCCAGCGCGACGGTGAGCTTCACCTTCGGATCGAGGTGGGCCAGGCGCTCGGCCTTGCGCGTCCCGACGGGCGGGTAGGCGACGAGGATGTCGTCGGCGACCGACGACATCACTTCGGCCTCGAACGGTGTGGCGCAGGTCACCCCCCTGGCGCCGCGCTCGAGCTGCATCGACGCGATCACCGGGGATTTGTGCGTCTTGATGTGCGGCCGCAGTGCGAGATTGTGTGCAGTTGCGTACTCGGCCGCGCGGTCGAGATTTCGGGCGAGTCGATCGAGGTCGACGACCGGGATCGGCGTCTCGAGGTCAGCGATCGTCAACGGCATTGTCGAACCAATTCCTCATTGCATAAAGGGAGACCGTAAATGACACAGCGCGAGCGTCAGTGGCAACCGGTACCGCTCGGCGGTGATTTCCCGACGCCGGCCGGCGCGTATACGCCAGCCGCCAAGGCCGGGCCCTTCGTCTTCGTCTCCGGCCAGGTCCCGCGCGACCCGATGACCGGTGCCCTCGTCGGCGACGACATCGAGACCCAGACGCGCCAGGTGATGACGAACGTCGAACGTGCCCTGCGCGCCGCGGGCGCGGAGCTCAGCGACGTCGTGTCGGCGACGGTCTATCTCGGCAACATCGACGACTGGGGGCGCTTCAACGACATCTACAAGACGATCATGCCGCAGCCGTATCCGACACGGACGGCGCTCGGCGCGGACCTGCGGGGGATTCTGGTCGAGGTGAGCGTGGTGGCGTACGTCGGATAATTAGCAGGTTCGGCGGCTTCTGCCGCCGAACCAGCATTACTGCTCAGTCAGCCAGATTTCTTCGACGCTGTCCTTAACGTCGTCGCCAAACACCCGTCTACCAGTTCGAGAGCGCGATGGGGCGCCTCCAACAAACTGGTAGAGGATATCATGAAGCAGATTCGTTCTATGATCGCCGGCGGCCTCCTCGTGTTCGGTGCTGCGGCGGTCGCGTCGGCTCAGGCGACCCAGCCGGCTCCGGGTACGGCGCACGCCCATGGCCAGCGTGGCCCGCGCGCCGAGCGTGGCGAACGTGGTGAGCGCGGCCCGGGTGCGCGCGGTGCGCGTGCGCTGTTCCGCGGCATTCAGCTCTCGGACGCGGAGAAGGCGAACATCAAGAGCGTCGAAGCGAAGTACGCGCCGCAGATGAAGGCGCTCCGCGAGCAGTTCAAGCCCGCGCAGCGGGACAAGATCGCGAAGGGTGACACCGCGGCGCGTCGCGCGCAGTGGGAGCAGAACAAGCCGCTCCGCGATCAGATGCAGAAGCTGATGCAGTCCGAGCGCGCCGATCTCCGCGCGGCCCTCTCGGCCGAGAACCAGGCGAAGTTCGATGCGAACGTGAAGGAAGCCGAAGCGCGCTTCGCGCAGCGCGGCCAGGGCAAGGACGGAAAGGGCTTCCGTCGCGGCCAGCGCGCCGGCAAGTAATCAGAAGTTCGTAGTGGGGCCGACGCGATAGGGGCGCGGGCGTGCGGGTGGGCACGTCTCCCCCTTCCGTCGAAGCGACAACGGTTCGGAGCCAGGGCTCCGGGCCGTTGTCGTTTTGATATCTGCACCGCTCCACACTGGCGCCGCGACGCGCGCCGCTCCAACGTCAATGCCGGTCGTACAACGACTGGTTTTGCATCGATCCCACCACGGAGCTCTTTCCATGCGTAAGCACCTAGCCGGTGCAGCGCTGCTCGCCCCGGCGGCACTCGCCGCGCAGCAGGCCTCTTTCCGGCACGCCTTCACTCCCGCCGACTGGTACAAGGTCGTCAACGTCAGCACGCCCACGCTCTCGCCCGACGGCAGCAAGGCCGCGTTCACCGTCACGACGGTGCGCGAAGCCGAGAACCGGCGACACAGCGAGGTGTGGGTCGTCCCGACGGCGGGTGGCGAGCCGCAGCGCTACACGTCGCCGGCATTCGAGAGCAGCGCGCCGCGCTTCTCGGACGACGGCAGGATTCTCTACTTCACCTCGCAGCGCCCCGGTGGTCGCGGGACGCAGTGGGGCCTGCGCATGGACGTGCCCTCGGGTGAAGCGTTCCAGCCGGAGCGCGCGCCGACCTTCATGACCGGCACGCAGCCGTCGGACCGGAGCTTCACGATCACCGCCGGTAACGCGGGCGGCGGTCGCGGCGGGCGTGGTGGCCGCGGCGGCGCCGAGGACAGCACGACGGCGTCGGCGAATGATCCGTATGCGCACATGAAGCCGATCTCGCGTCCGCCGTACAACGCGATCACGAAGCCGGAGAATCCGGCACGCTTTGATGGCCGTCAGATCGTCGACATGGCCTACAAGTCGAACGGCACCGCGGAATTCATCGCTGGACCGCGCACCGCGCCGCGTCCGAACGTGCCGCAGGTCGCGCAGATCTCGATCCAGCGCACCGGCGCCGCGGCGAAGGAGATCACGCACACGAGCTACTCGCACCGCGACGTCGTCGTGTCGCCGGACGGCAAGTGGATCGCCTTCACCGCCGACGCGCGCCTGCGCTCCGATTCGGCGGTGACCGCCGAGCGTGACTCGATCGCCAAGCTCGCCCCCGATCGCAAGCGCGACGAAGCGGCGCGCAACGACACCGAGATCTTCATCCTCCCCGTCGCCGCGTGCGAGCAGGGCACGGCCGAGTGCACGCCGCGCAAGATCGAGTACGCGGGGAACGAGAGCGATCTCCAGTGGTCGCCGGACAGCAAGCAGATCGCGTTCGTCGGCCAGCCGGCGCGCTTCAGGAATCAGCGCCTGTTCGTCGTCGATGCCGCCGGCGGCAAGCCGCAGGACATCCTCGGCACCTGGCAGTTCGAGCCCGGCAACATCACGTGGCTGAGCAACGGCAAGATCATGATGGCCACCGCGACCGGCGGTGCGAGCGGCATCTACACGATCGACCCGGCGACGAGGAAGATCACGACGGTCCTCGGCGGGCGTCGGAACATCACCGCGCCGGTGATCGATCGCGCGCAGCAGCACATCGTCTACGTCTCGACCGACGTCACGCATCCCACCGAGCTGTACGTCGCGAATCTCGACGGCACGAGCGAGAAGAAGCTCACGTCGTTCAACGACAAGGTGAACAGCGAAGTCGCGTGGGCCGATGCGGAGCGCTTCATCACGAAGGGCGTCGGCGGTCTCGACATCGAGTCGTGGCTCATGAAGCCGGCGAACTACGATGCGTCGAAGAAGTATCCGGTGGTGCTGTACATCCACGGCGGCCCGCACTCGCAGTACAACGAGGGCTGGTTCGACGAGTTCCAGAGCCTTGCCGGGGCTGGCTTCATGGTGCTCTACACCAACCCGCGCGGCTCGAGCGGCACGAACACCGAGTTCACCTACGCGAGCCGCGGCGACTGGGGCGGCCGCGACTTCGACGATCTGATGCGCGCGACCGACATCGTCGCCAAGCGCAGCGACGTGGACTCGACGCGCATGGGCGTGACCGGCGGCTCGTACGGCGGCTTCATGACGGCGTGGGTCACGACGAAGACCAATCGCTTCAAGGCGGCCGAGACGGACCGCATGATCAGCGAGTGGACGTACTGGTACGGCGCCTCGGACGCGCAGGGGCTCACCGAGGGCGAGTTCTTCGGCAAGCCGTGGGAGAACCAGATCATGTACGACACGCTCTCCCCGATTCGCTTCGTGAAGAAGGTGAAGACGCCGACGCTGCTCGTGCAGAGCGAGGAAGACTACCGCACGCCGATCGGCAACGCGGAGCTCTGGTTCCAGGCGCTGAAGAAGCAGGGTGTGCCGGCGGAGTTCGTGCGCTATCCGCGCTCGAACCACGATCTCTCGCGCACGGGTGAGCCCTGGCTGCTCGTCGACCGTCTGAGCCGGCTGCGCCAGTGGTTCAGCTACTGGCTCGTCGACAAGCCGAATGGGGCGGTGCAGGCGGGAAGCGCGAAGCCGTAGCCGCTAGCGCGACATCATTCGCAGATACTCCCGGTCCCACGCCGCGGGAATGCTTTCCCGCGGCGAATAGGGGCCGGGTTCGTATTTTCGGGACGACACGCCGCGCTGGCTGCGCTCGACGATGTCCCAATCCTGGCGATTCGTCACGTCCCAGAATGCGATCGCGTCCTGCGGGTTGAACGACGGATCGCCTTCGTTTGCTGGATGAAACATCCACTCCGACTCGACGATCGTCCGATCCGGCGCGACCGGCGTGATGATGTAGTAGTTCACGTAGTCGGAATGGACGCTCAGCAGCATGTTCGGCATGAGCGAGTAGTAGTAAGCGCGCCGGCGATCGTCGTCGCCGAGTGCCTCGCTCACGATGCGTCCGCAGGCGCGCCCGCTCATCGTCGCGCTGTCGTTCCCCGCTGTGAGCTCCATGTATCCGCCCAGGAACGGCCCGGCGATCAGATCGTTCGCGCCGCTCTGATAGGGCAGGATCGTCGAGAGCTCGGGGTGGATCATCGGACAGTGCAGACATTCCGAGTAGTTCTGGAAGACGAGCTTCCAGTTCGCCGCGACGTCGTAGCGCACCCGATGGCCGACGCGCAGCCCACCGATCCCAAAGCGCGATAGTCGTCCGATCATCGGCGCGAACGCGTCCGCGAACGGCACGGGATCGTTCGCGACGTTGACGAACAGAAAGCCTTCCCATTCCGCGACCGCGGCCGCGTGCAGCGGATAGTCTCGCTTGTCGAAGCCTTCGGCGTCCTGCATGTGCGGCGCGCCGATCAGGCGCCCGTCGGTCGCATACGTCCAGGCATGATACGGACACTGGATCGTCTCGGAGAACTTTCCCGACGCGACGTTGCAGAGCTGCGTGCCGCGATGCCGACAGACGTTGAAGAACGCGCGCAGCTCACCGCCGCGATCGCGCAGAATGATCAGCGATTCGCCGGCGACGTCGCGGACCACGAAGTCCCCCGCCTGCGCCAGCGCGCTCACTCGGCCGACACAGTTCCACTGGCGCGCGAACAGCCGCTCGCGCTCGTCGTCGAGAATCTCCGCGCTCGTGTAGCATTCGCGCGGCAGCGTCCGCGCCCCGGAGCGATGACTCTCGATCGTCGGATGGAAGACGGTCACGATTCCTCCGCTTACCCGAGTGCGGTGCGCGCGGCGAGCCAGCCCGACGCACCGGGCAAGCCTGGCCCCGGATTCGTGCCGGCGCCGCCGAGGTACAGTCCGTCGACCGGCATCGCGTAGCGACCGAAGCCGGCGATGGGCCGCATGAACAGGATCTGATCGAGCGTGAGCTCGCCATGCGTGAGCGCACCTTCGCTCACCCCGTACGTCTCCGAGAGATCCGACGGCATCAGGACGCGCCGATGCGTCACGCGCTCACGGAATCCAGGGATCGCGCAGGCGATCGTCTTCGTGACTGCATCGCCGAACGCCTCGCGTTGATCGGAGTGCGACGGCGCGTGCTGGGCTCGCGCGACGACGACGTGCCGTCCCTCCGGTGCGAGCGACGGCCAGCGCAGCGACACCACCGACAGCTCGACGTGCGGCGTCGGCGATGCTTCACCGTACTTCACGTGGTCGTATGCCTGTTCGATCGCATCGAGCGTCGGCGACAGCGAGACGATCCCTGCGAGCTCGCGCTCCCCGAGTCCCTCGGCGACGGGAAGCGCATCGAGTGCGTAGGCGACGATTGCCGTGGTGCCGCGGAGCCGAATGTTCGACGCGTCGCGCAGGAACTCGGGATCGAGCCAGATCGGATCGGCGAGCTGGAGAATCGTGTGGCGTGGATCGGCGGTCGAAAGGACGATTGGCGCCGACAGCTCGTCGCCGTTCGCGAGCACGACACCGCTCACGGCGTCGTTCTTTACGGTGATGCGGGCGACCGTCGCGCCGGTTCGAATCTCGACGCGCCGCTTTCGCGCGGCCTGCTCCGCCGCGACGACGAATGCGTCGGGTGACGACGTCCACCACTCGCGCGCGCGCACGGAGCCGATCGGCGCGCCGATGAGGTAGTGCAGCAGGTTGAACGTCGTGCCGCCGGAGCGCGGGCCCTGGCGCATATCGCGCACGCCTCCCGCGCCGATCGCCGCCTTGAGCGTCGTCGTCTCGAGCTCGTCGTCGAGGAAATCCTGCACCGACATCGGCAGCACGCGCAGCAGCTCCGTCATGTCGGTCTTTCCGAGCGAGCGGAAGCGGCGTCCGACGCCGACGAGCGAGGCGAGATCACCCAGCGACGTGGCCGAGACGTCCGGTGGCGGCGAGGCGTACAGCGCGCTGAGGAAATCGGAGAGCCGGTGCATGCGCGTCACCAGCGTCGCCCAGTGGTCGGCATCGCGCGTCGATCGCGGACGAATCATCGCCGCCGCCGTCTGCGGATCGACCGGCAGGGTGAAAAATCCGTTGCCGTCGCGGACTGTGATCGACGTCGCGGGCGCCGTCGTCGCCGGCAGGCGCATGCCGATGCCGCGCGCGACGGCCGGCGATACCCAGCCGACATCCGGGCCGAGCGGCGCGCGTACGTCGGGCGCGACGTCGAAGAGCCGTGCTTGGCCGCCGATCGCGTCGGCGCGCTCGAGGACGAGCACCTTGCGGCGTTTGCGAGCGAGCGTCGCCGCGGCGGCGAGACCGTTCGGTCCCGCGCCGATGACGATCGCGTCGTATCGGGAAGCACTCATGCGCGGCCCTTGCCGGTGATCTCGAGGGCGGCAAGCCGTCCCGATGCGCCCATGATGCCGCCGCCGGGATGTGTGCCCGAGCCGCACTGCCAGTAGCCGCGGATCGGCGTGCGATACTTCGCCCAGTGCGCCGACGGGCGCAGGAAGAAGAGCTGCTGCAGCGCGAGCTCACCGGCGAAGATGTTTCCCTCGGACAGACCGGTGATGCGCTCGATGTCCGGCGGCGTGAGCACCTGCCGGCCGCGAATGAGCGACCGGATGTTCGGCGCGTAGCGCGCGATCGTGTCGACGACGGCGTCACCGAACGCTTCGCGCTTCTCGTCCGTCCAGCCTCCCTCGAGCTGATACGGGGCGTACTGCACGAAGACGCTCATGACGTGCTTCCCGGGCGGAGCCATCCCCGGATCGATCATCGACGGGATCACGATGTCCATGTACGGGTGCCGCGAGAAGCGTCCGTACTTCGCGTCATCGTAGGCGCGCTCGAGGTAATCGACGCTCGGGCTGATCGAGATCGCTCCGCGCAACGCTCGGACAGAAAGAGACCGATCGGTCTCTTTTTTCAGGCAGGTGAAATCGGGCAGGCCGTCGAGCGCGAGATTGACCTTCCCCGACGAGCCGCGGAACTTGTACCGCTCGATGCCGGTGACGAGATCGTCAGGCAGCTCGCGGCGCTCGACCATCTGGAGGAAGGTCCGCCGCGGATCGAGACTCGACACCACCGTCGTCGCGTGAATCTCGTCGCCGTTCTCGAGCACGACGCCCGTCGCGCGTCCGTCGCGCACCAGCACCTGCGCGACCGCCGCATCGGTGCGGATCTCCGCCCCCTGCGCGCGCGCCGCGCCGGCGATCGATTCGCTGATCGCGCCGGTGCCACCGCGCTGGAAGCCCCACGCGCGGAACGCGCCGTCGATCTCGCCCATGTAGTGATGGAGCAGCACGTACGCCGAGCCCGGCGAGCGCGGCCCGAGAAAGGTGCCGATGATGCCGCTCGCCGACTTCGTCGCCTTGAGCGGATCGAACTCGAACCACTCGTCGAGGTAGTCGGCGCTGCTCATCGTCATCAGCTTGTGCAGCGCGTGGAACTGCTCGGCGCCGAGCCCGCGCACGTGTCGCCCCAGCCGCAGCAGCGACCGCAGATCCGACGGCGCGAGCGACGACGGATCGGGCGGGACCATGCCGAGGATCGGCCGCACGGCAACGGCCATGTGGTGCATCAAGTGACCGAAGCGCGCGGCGGCTTCAGCGTCGCGCGGCGAATGGCGCGACAGCTCGGCGCGCGTCTCGTCCGGATCGGCCCAGCTCCCGAGGTAGTCGCCGTTGTCGAGCGGCGTGACCGTGCTCTCGAGCGGAAGGATCTGCAGCCCGTGGCTCGGCAGATCGAGATCGCGGATGATCTCCGGCCGGAGCAGGCTGACGACGTATGAGAAAACTGAAAACTTGAAGCCGGGGAAGATCTCTTCGGTGACGGCCGCGCCGCCGACGAGCGGCCGACGCTCGAGGACGAGCGTCCGGCGCCCGGCACGCGCGAGATAGGCCGCGGCGACGAGACCATTGTGGCCGCCGCCGATCACGATCGCGTCGTAGTCTTTGCGTTTCGCGGTCATGCGCGCTTCCGCTCCGGATCGAAGAACGGAAGCTTGCGAATCGCTGCGTCGACGCGCTTCCGACGGTGCTCGATCGTCATCTCCATCTCGACCGCGGTTCCGGGGGCGAAGTGCGGCGCCATGATGTGCGCGAGCGCGAGGTACTTCTTGAGCAGCGGCGACCAGCAGCCGCTCGTCGCATATCCGATCTGCCGGCCGTCGCGAAAGATCGGCGCACTACCCCGCCACGCGATCGTCGGCAGGGACGGGGGAAGGCCGCGCTCCGCGTAGAGCCGCTCGAGCGACGGCCAGCTGACCTCGACGCCGACGAAGCTCCACTGCGGCGTGCGCTTCTTCTCGGCGCGCAGCACGCGGTGGCCGTTGTATGGTCCTTTGGTGTCGCTCACCGTCCACGAGAGGTTGAGCTCGAGTGGGGACGAGCGTTGGTCGGCGATCAGCGCGTGATGCGAGGAGTAGTAGTCGACGTCGAGCATCACGAGCCCGGCCTCGATGCGCGCCAGATCGAGCGCCCAGATGCCCGCCGGCGTGATGCCGTGCGGCGTCCCGGCGTCGATCAGCGCGTCCCAGATGCGCACCGCATGCTCGGCGTCGATCCAGAGCTCGTATCCCAAGTCGCCGGTGTAGCCCGTGCGCGAGATCGTGACCGGCACGCCGGCGATCTGGGTGCGGACGAGGCGAAAGTACTTGAGCGAATTCAGGTCGGCCGAAGCGACGCTCGAGAGGATCGCGCGCGAGCGCGGGCCCTGGAGCGCGAGCGCCGCCGTCGATCGCGAGATGTCCTCGATCGATGCGTCGAGTCCCACGGCGTTCATCGACAGCCAGCGCAGGTTCGGCTCGGCGCTCGTGAGGCGAAAGGTGCGTTCGTCGAGCCGGCTCACCGTGCCGTCGTCGATGACCTTGCCCTGCGCGTCGCACCACGGCGTGTAGAGCACCTGTCCGACCGCGCACTTGGCGACGTCGCGCGTCACCATGCGGTCGAGCAGGGCCGAGGCGTCGCGGCCGGTGATCCGGTACTTGTAGAGCGGCGAGACGTCGAACAGCGCCGCCGCGTTGCGAATCGCGGCGTACTCGCGATCCGGATGCGGATCGTAGGCGCTCGCGACTTGATGGCCGGCCCAGCGGCGCCAGGTCTGCGCGCGGACGAGCGGGGCCGTACGCTCGTGGAACGGAGTGGTCTTGAGCATGGGCGCAGCAAACGTACGAGGCATGGGGAGGGCGCGGCTAGAGGAGACTCGACGGTACGTTTCATGATCTCTTCCCCTTGTGATGAAATCGATTCTCATCGCCGGCGCGGTTCTCCTCGGCGCCTGTTCCGCCGGCCGCGAGGCGAGCGCTTCCGGTGAAGTCGCCGACCCGCCCGATCGCGAGCTCGCGCAAGCCCTCGAGCGGAGCGACGTGCTCTCCGCGGCCCAGACGGCGATCGACCGCGGCCATCCGTGGCAGGCGACGCGGACGATCGCGCCGGTGCTGCGCGATCCGCAGAAGCGCACGCCGGCCGCGGTGCTCATCGCCGCGCGCGCCGCGGCAGGCTGGGACGGCTGGCCTGAGGTCGAGAAGCTCCTGGCCTCCGAGGCGTGGATCGACACGCAGTTCGAGGGGGAAGGACGCGAGCTGCTCGCCCGCGCGGCGCTCGAGAAGAATGCGGATACCGCCGCGGTCACCCAGGCGACCCTGGCCCTTCGCGACGCGAAGACGACGCAGCAGCGCGCGGTTCGCTCGGTGTATCTCGCGCGCGCGCTCGAGCGCAGCAACTACTTCGACAGCGCGGCGGTAATGTACCTGCGCGCCGGCGACAGCCTGCGCTCGGTGCGCGACTGGCTCGCCCTGCGCGCCGCCGGAACGCAGAAGGACTCGGCCGCGCGCGCCCGCTCGTACGCCCTCGTGCGCTCGACCGTCGCGAAGGCGCGCGTGCCCTGGACGGAAGCACAGGCGCGCGAGCGCTCGCAGGACGCACTCGGTGCCGCGTCGCGATATGCATCGCTCGGTGCCACGGTGCAGTCGCTGCGTCTGCGCCTGTCGGTGGCGCCGGATTCGTCGACGCGTATGACGATCCGAAACGAGCTGATTGCGTTCATCCGCTCGCGCAGCGGTACGGCCGACGCGCGGACCGCGGTCGATGTGCTCGATCGCGGCTTCACGAGTCTCGCGCCCGCCGAGGAGCTCGTGATCGCACGCAGCACCGCGGCGTCGGGCCCGCCGGCGCGCGCGGTGGTCGCGTTCGAGCGCGCGCTCTCACAGCCCAATCTGGTCACGCCGGCCGATCGGATCTCGTACGCCCAGGTGCTCACGCGAGTGAATCGCTCGCGCGACGCGCTGGCGCAGCTCGCGCTCGTTCAGGGTCCGCTCTCGGGACAGGCGGCGTACCAGCGCGCCCGCGTATTCCTCACGTCGGGCACGGCCGACCAGACGCGCGCGGCGCTCCGCGACGTGATCGCGCGCTTTCCGAACGACACGAGCGCGGCGACGTCGGCGCTCTATCTGCTCGCCGATCTCTCGACCGACGACGGCAACGACGACCAGGCGCGCTCGCTCTATCAGCAGCTTTATCGCAGCTATCCGTCGAGCGGCCGCGCCGCCGAAGCTCGCTTTCGTTCAGGCGTGATCACGTATGTGAAGGGTGATTCGCGCGCGGCGGCCGCCGCCTGGGATTCAGTTCCTGCGCTCTATCCGCGCTCCGACGATGCGAGCGCAGCGCGCTACTGGGCCGGCCGTGCCTACGCCGCCGCCGGCGACGACGCGACGGCGCGCCTTCGTTGGCGCGATGCGATCGGTACGACGGCGTCGTACTACGGCATGCTCGCCGCGAAGCGGATCGGCCAGTCCCCATGGACACCACCGGCGCGTGCGGATGCATTCCAATCCTACGCCGACATCGACAGCGCCTTCGCTCGCATCGCGCTCCTCGACAAGCTCGGCATGGACGTCGAATCGCGCTTCGAGCTCGACGCGATCGACGAGGCCGCCGGCACGACACCCGAGCGCATCGCCGCGACGGCGCACGCGATGCTCGAGCACGACCAGTCGTCGCGCGCGATCCGCCTCGGCCAGAAGCTGGTCGACGCCGGACAGCGCGACGCACGCAGCTATCGCTTGCTCTATCCGCTCGTCGACCGCGAGCAGCTCGCGCGCGCGGCAAAGGCGAACGGCCTCGACCCATGGCTCGTCGCCGGCCTGATTCGCCAGGAATCGAACTTCAACCCACGCGCGATCTCCGCCGCGAACGCGCGCGGCCTGATGCAGGTTCTGCCCTCGGTCGGCGAAGAAGTCGCGCGGGCGCTCAGGTATCCGGTCTGGTATCCGGCGCTGCTGCTCGACGCCGACGCGAACCTCGAGCTCGGGACCGCGCACCTCGCCGCATACACGAAGCAGTACGGCCCACTCCCGCGCGTGCTCGCGGCTTACAACGCCGGCGGCTCGCGCGTCACCCGCTGGTCGTCGAAGGCCGGAATGGATGATCCCGAGCTGTTCGCGGAGCGGATCCCGTATGTCGAGACGAGGGATTATGTAAGGATCGTGCAGAGGAATCAGGCGGTTTATAGATCTCTGTACGGTCAGTAGCGCGTCGCCGTGCGACGCGGGGGTGGGCGGGCGGTGGGCCGTCGGGTCGGGCGGCGCCCGCCGCCGCGCGGCGAGGGCCCGGAGCCCCACCACGACGACGATCTGGAG
The DNA here is from genome assembly GCA_966111935.1 of uncultured Gemmatimonadaceae bacterium. Taxonomy (GTDB): domain Bacteria; phylum Gemmatimonadota; class Gemmatimonadetes; order Gemmatimonadales; family Gemmatimonadaceae; genus JAQBQB01. The sequence continues at coordinate 60 of CBHWBX010000025.1, read as the reverse complement.
CACCGAGAGGGCCGCCGCCGCCGGCAGGTCGAAGATGGTCGTCGTCAGCAGGTAGATCTC
>CBHWBX010000024.1:0-18049 GCA_966111935.1 uncultured Gemmatimonadaceae bacterium | reverse complement strand
CGAGATGCTCCGGATGAGCGCGTCGTACGCGCCGGCGATTCCGGCGATGTCCTCGCCCGCCTGCTCGCGGTTGATGATGCTCGCGAGCCAGTAGGAGTTCTGCTTGAGCGACACCTCGCGCTCGCGGATCAGCGCCTCCTTGACCTTGTTCACGTCGGTCATCGATGCCGGCTGGGTCTTCAGCGTGTCGATGATCGCGAACACCGTCTTCGAGAGCTTGTCCACGTTCTCCGGCGCCGAGTTGAACTGGACCTGGATCGTGTACCGCTGCTTCGGGACGCGCGAGCAGCCGCCGCCGGTGCTCGGGCTGTACGCGCCGCCGAGCTGCTCGCGGAGATTCTCGTCGAGCTTGATCTGGAACAGGTCGGTCAGCGCGCGCATCTCGACCCGCGTCTCCGGCGTGTACGTGCATGTTCCGGTGAAGTCGATGATCGTGTTCGCCTTCGGCTCGATGCCTTTGTGTACGATGCGCTCGACCACGCCGGCCGGCGGCGCACCGCCATTGTCCTTGAACGTCTCCTTGCGCGCCGTCGACGGCAGCGAGGCGAGATACGTCTCGACGAGCGGCTTCAGTGCGACCGTGTCCACGTTGCCGACGATCACGAACGTGAAGTCGCTCGCATCCGCGAATCGATCCTTGTAGAACGCGAGCGCCTTCTCCGGATCGACTTCGGCGAACGTCGCCGCGGTGATCGGGCGCGACCGGAAGCTGTGATTCGACATCGTCACGTTCACGGTGTCGCCAAACACTTCGTCCGGATCGGCGCTGCGGTTCGCGAGGTATGGTCCGATCTGGTTCTTGAACGCCGCGTACGCCGACGGGTCGAACCGCGGCGCCGTGAAGTCGAGATATACGAGCTGGAACATCGTCTCGATGTCCTTCGGCGACGCGCGGCCGCTCACCGACTCGCTCGTCTCGCCGATCGAGCCGTTCGCGCTCGCGACCTTGCCGGCGAGCTTCTTCTGGAGGTCGACGCGGTTGAACGAGCCGATGCCGCTCAGGCTCACGATCTGCGACGCCAGACTCGCCGACATGAAGTCCGGATCCGTCGCCAGCGACGTCCCGCCGACGCTGTACGACCCGAGCAGCACTTCATCCGCCTTGAAGTCGGTCGGCTTCACGAGCACGCGCGCGCCGTTCGACAGCTTCCACTCCGTCACGCCGACCGACGGGGTCGTCTTCGTCGCCACGATCTTGCCCGCCACCGGTGCCTTCGGCACCAGCGCTTCACTCGACACGTTCTCGGTGTACGCCACCACCTTCGTTTTCGCGGCGCGATCGAAGACGGCAAGCAGCTCGTCGCGCGTCGGGATTTTCACCCCTTCCTTTTGCGGCGATTCGGCAAGGATCACGCGGTTGTCGTCGCTGATCCAGCGGCTCGCGAGCTTGTTCACGTCGGCGAGCGTGATCGTCGGCACGAGCTGCTGCACGAGACGATACTCGTACTCGATCCCGGGAATCGGCTCCGCTTCGAGATAGTTGTTGATCAGCTCCTGGACGAGCGACGCCGACTGCGTCTTCGAGCGCTCGGCATACGCGCGCTCGTAACCGCGCACCAAGTTCACCTTGGCGCGCTCGAGCTCCGACTGGAGGAAGCCGAACTCGTCGACGCGCTTCGCTTCGACGAGCAGCGCCTCGAGTCCCGCCTCGATCCCGCCGTCCTTCACTCCCGCGCCGAGCGTGAACGCATCGGTCGAGCGGCCGATGAAGTTCCCCTTCGATGCGCCGGCGCCGAGGAAGGGCGCGTCCGGCTTCTGCGCGATCTCCTCGAGCCGGTTGTTGAACATCGAGAGATAGAGCCGCTCGACGAGATCGCGACGATAATCGGCGACCGTTTTCGTCTTCTCGACCGGCAGCTTGAACATCAGGCTGATGTCCGAGCTCGTCGCCTCCTTGTCCGAGGCGATCGCGATCAGCGGCTCCTTGTTCCCAGGCACCGTCGGCTCGACGCGCTTCGCCGGATTCACGGCCTTCGGGATTCCGGCGAAATGCTTTTTGATCTGCGCTTCGATCGTCGCCGGGTTGAAGTCGCCGACGGCGATCACCGCCTGGAGGTCGGGACGATACCATTTCTTATAGAAGCTGCTCACGCGCGCCGGCGTCGCCGTCATGATGCTCTGCTCGTTGCCGATCGGCAGGCGCTCGGCGTAGAGCGAGCCTTTCAGCGCGATCGGCAGCCACTGGTGGAGCATGCGATCTCCGGCGCCTTTGCCGAGTCGCCACTCTTCGCGGACGACGCCGCGCTCGTTGATCACTTCCGTCGAATCGAAGACCTGGCCGTGCGCCCAGTCTTCGAGGATCGTGAACGCCTGCTCGACGATGCGCGCCGTGTCGGTCGGAATCGGCAGGATGTACACGGTCTCGTCGAAACCCGTGTACGCGTTGAGATCGGCACCAAAGCGCACGCCGATCGACCGGAGGTACTTCACCAGATCGTTCTTGGCGAAGTGCGTCGTTCCGTTGAACGCGGTGTGCTCGGTGAAGTGGGCGAGGCCGAGCTGGTCGTCGGTCTCGAGCACCGAGCCGGCGTTCACGACGAGCCGGAGCTCGGCGCGCTTCTCGGGCTTCGGATTCTGGCGGATGTAGTAGCGAATGCCGTTCGGCAGCGTTCCGACACGGACCTTCGGGTCGGTCGGAAGCATGGCGGTCAGCGGAATCGGCTTGGCCGTCGGCGTCGCGGACGGGGCTGTTTTGGCCGCTTGGGCGGACGCCGTCGCCGCGAAGGCGAAGGGCATGACGAAGCTGAAACGACGGAGCATATGACTCGTGGTCGAGTGGGGGCGAACGGCTGCTGCCGGTCCGGTAGTATGCCGGTCCCACGGCGCGCCATGCAACACGTTTCTTACGCTGTTCGGCCGCGGAAGTTGCTTTGCCGCAACGGGTAACACCTTCCTTACGTCTGCGGTCGGGCCCGGTTGCTGATCGGCTCGCCAACGCTCAAACTTCAATGCTGGGTACCTCTCGTTATTCCCTTCGAGGCTTGCATGCGTCTCCGATTTGCTTTTGCCGCGACGCTCATCGCGTCGCCGCTGCTCGCACAACAACAACGCATCACCAGCGCCGACTACGCGCACGCTGAGCGCTTCATGAGCTGGAACGTCAACCCGCTGGTGTACGGTGGCGCGGTTCGTCCCACCTGGCTGTCCGACGATCGCTTCTGGTTCCGGGATGTCACGCCGCAGGGCACGCAGCTCATTCTCGTCGATCCGGCGCGCGGCACGCGCACGCGATGCGACAACCAGGCCGACCGCTGCGGCATCAACGTGCCGGACGACGCCGCCGCCGCGGGTCGCGGCGGACGTGGTGGTCGCGGGGGCGCTGCCGCCCGCGGTCGCGCGCCCGAGACGATGTCGCCCGATGGCACGAAGGGCGTCTTCATCCGTGACAACAACCTCTGGATGCGCGACGTCGCGAGCAATCGCGAGACGCAGCTCACCACCGACGGCCAGAAGGACTTCGGCTACGGCACCGACAACGCCGGCTGGACGATGAGTGATCGCGCGATCGTCGTCTGGTCGCCGGACTCGAAGAAGCTCGCCACCTATCAGCAGGACGAGCGGCACGTCGGCGAGATGTACCTCGTCCACACGCAGGTCGGCCACCCGACGCTGCAGGCGTGGAAGTATCCGCTCGCCGGCGACAGCGTGATCCAGACGATCTCGCGCGTCATCATCGACGTCAGCGGTGCGTCGCCGAAGATGGTCCGTCTCAAGATGCAGCCCGACGCGCATCGCTCGACGCTCTGCGACCACATCGTCTGCGGTGGCGAATGGGCCGACGTCGAGTGGTATCCGGACGGCTCGCACCTCGCCTTCGTTTCGACGTCGCGCGATCACAAGCACGAAGTCCTGCGCGTCGCCGACGCGGCGACCGGCGACGTCCGCGACGTGCTCGAGGAGACCGTCGCGACGCAGTTCGAGTCGGGCAACGGCAAGGTGAACTGGCACGTCCTGCCAGCGTCGAACGAGTTCATCTGGTTCTCCGAGCGCGACAACTGGGGTCAGCTCTACCTCTACGACCTCACGACCGGAAAGCTCAAGCACCAGATCACGACCGGCGAAGGCAACGTCACGCAGCTCCTGCGCATCGACGAGAAGAGCCGCACGCTGTACTTCGCCGGCGTCGGCAAGGAGAAGGGACGCGATCCGTACTTCCGTCACTTCTACAAGATCGGCATGGACGGCAAGGGTCTCACGCTGCTCACGCCGGAAGACGCCGACCACACGATCACGCTCTCGCCGTCGGGCAAGTACGTCGTCGACAGCTACTCGACGCCGGATGTGCCGCCGACGACGGTCGTCCGCGACATGAACGGCAAGCTCGTCGCCAGCGTCGCGAAGACGGACATCTCGAAGCTCGTCGCGTCGGGGTGGAAGGCGCCGATTCCGATCACGGTGAAGGCGCGCGACGGCAAGACGGATCTCTACGGCCTGATGTACGTGCCGACGAAGCTCGACTCGACGAAGAAGTATCCGATCATCAACCACATCTACCCGGGACCGCAGACCGGGTCGGTCGGCGGTCGCTCGTTCAATCCGGCGCGCGGCGACGGCCAGGCGCTCGCCGAGCTCGGATTCATCGTCATGGAGCTCGACGGCATGGGCACGCCGTGGCGCTCGAAGTCGTTCCACGACGCCTACTACGGCAACATGGGCGACAACACGCTCCCCGATCAGATCGCCGGCATGAAGGAGTTGGCCGCGCGTTACAAGTGGATCGATCTCGATCGCGCCGGAATCTACGGCCACTCGGGCGGCGGCTTCGCCACCGCCGACGCGATGTTCCGCTATCCCGACTTCTTCAAGGTCGGCATCTCCGAGTCGGGCAATCACGACAACCGCAACTACGAAGACGACTGGGGCGAGCGGTACGCTGGTCTCGTGAAGGGCAACAACTACGACGACCAGGCGAACCAGAACCTCGCCAAGAACCTCAAGGGCAAGCTGCTGCTCGCGCACGGCACGGTCGACAACAACGTGCCGCCCGACAACACGCTCCTCGTCGTCGACGCGCTGATCAAGGCGAACAAGGACTTCGACCTGCTCATGCTGCCGAACCAGGTCCACGGATACGGCTCGATGACGAACTACATGACGCGCCGCCGCTGGGACTACTTCGTGAAGAACCTCCTCGGCGCCGAGCCGCCGAAGGAGTACGAGCTCGGGCCGAAGACGGTCACGCCGTAGCCTTGCCGGTCGGCGAGAGCCGCGGAATGCGCTCTCCCTTGGCCGAGCAGGCGATCAACTCGGCAAGCCGCTTCGCACGGGTCTCAGGACGCTTCGCGCTCGTGACCCAATGGGTGGTGTTCCGCCGGTACCAGGGAGCCTGGGCGTCATAGAACGCCCAGGCTTTCTTGTTTTTCTTGAACGCGGCGAGCGTCTCGTCGTCGAACGCGGCGGCCTCGCGCTCATAGGCGTAGATCGCGGACTTCTTCTCGTTGCGCTTCGCGAACGCCGCGAGTCCCGCCGGATGCATCCGACCACTCTTCGTCAGCTCGGCGACGCGCTTGATGTTCACCGCGCTCCAGATGCTCGTCGGTTTGCGCGGCGTGAAGCGAATCGAGTAGGCCATGTCGTCGATGCGCCGGCGTACGCCGTCGATCCAGCCGAACGCGAGCGCTTCATCGACGGATTCTGGCCAGGTGATGCTCGGCTTCCCGCTGTCGACCTTGTAAAAGCCGACGAGCAGCTCGCGCTCCACGGCGTGATTCTTCTCCAGCCAGGCGCGGAAGTCGTTCGGTGTCTTGAAGAAGCGTGGCTTCATCTCATAGTCCCAGCTTGGTCCGAATCTCGTTCACGATCTCGGCCGGCGGCCGATCGCCGTTCACCCACACCGCGTCGTGCGGCTCCTCGAGCGTTGCGAGCTGGCTGTCGAGAAGCTCAGGCGGCGCGAAGTGGCCGCGGCGGTCGCGCAGGCGCTGCTCGAGCACGTCGCGCGGGACGTCGAGATAGACGAATCGCACCGTGGACGCCCGCAACGTCTTCGAAACGAGCCGTTCGCGATAGCTGTGCTTGAGCGCCGAGCACGCGAGCACGCCGCAGCCGTTGCGCGCGACGATGCCCACGATCAGGTCGTGCAGCGCCGTGAGCCACGGCGCACGATCCTCGTCGGTCAACGGAATGCCGTGCGACATCTTCTCGATGTTCGCCGCCGAGTGGTAGTCGTCCCCCTCGTGAAAGGGCCACCCGAGGGCGTCGGCCAGCGCGCGCCCGACCAGGGTCTTCCCCGCGCCGCTCACGCCCATGACGACGATGACGCGGGTCGATTCAGCTGCGGTTGATTCAGTCACGCCCTCAACGTACACCGCACCGCCCGGGTCGCTGAAGGTGCGAAATCTGCAACACGTTCCCTGTTCATGAATCTCATGCGTTGCATCACGGTTCAGCCGGGCGTCCCTGATTCGCTCCGCCTCGAGGAGTTTCGCGTTCCGAGCCCCGAACGTGGCGCCGTGCTCGTGCGCGCGGTCGCCCTTGGCGTGTGCGGCACCGACCGGGACATCCTGAAGGCAAAGTACGGTACGGCGCCGCCCGGACACCAGCGACTCATCCTCGGCCACGAATCGCTCGGACGGATCGAAGAGGCGCCGGGTGAGACTGGATTCAAGCGTGGCGATCTCGTCGTTGGGATCGTTCGGCATCCGGATCCGGTCCCCTGCCCCGACTGTGCGATCGGCGAGTGGGACATGTGCCGGAACGACAAATACACCGAGCACGGAATCAAGGCGCTCGACGGATTCGGATCGGAGCTCTACCGGCTCGACCCGGAGTTCGTCGTGCCGATCCCCGAGTCGCTCGGCAGTCGCGGCGTGCTCGTCGAGCCGGCGAGCGTCGTCGCGAAGGCCTGGGAGCATGTCGATCGTATCGGTGCGCGCGCGCTGTGGGAGCCGCGTCGCGTGCTCATCACTGGCGGCGGTCCGGTCGGTCTGCTCGCCGCGATGATCGGTGTACAGCGCGGGCTCGAGGTACACGTCTACGACCGCAATACCGACGGTCCGAAGCCGGCGCTCATTCGCGACCTCGGTGCGACGCACCATGCCGGCTCGATGGACGATCTCGGCGGCGGGTTCGACATCGTGCTCGAATGCACCGGCGCCGCGGCCGTCGTCGCCTGCGTCACGCCTCAGGTCGCGGCGAACGGCATCGCCTGTCTCCTCGGCGTCTCGTCCACCGGTGAGATCGAGGAGATCGACGTCGGCAAGCGGAATCTCGACATCGTGCTCGGCAATCGCGTCGTCTTCGGATCGGTGAACGCGAATCGCCGCCACTACCGCAGCGCCGTCGCCGCGCTCTCGCACGCCGACCAGGCATGGCTCGATCGCCTGATCACGCGTCGCGTCCGATTGGATGATTGGCGCGACGCGTTCGAATCCCGGAAGGGCGACGTGAAGACCATCGTCCTCTTCGACCGTGACTGACGCACCGGTCCGGCAGCACAGTGCGCCGATCGAGGACTACGCTCTGATCGGCGATTGCGAGACCGCTGCACTCGTCTCGCGTCGCGGATCGATCGACTGGCTCTGCTGGCCGCGCTTCGATTCCGGCGCCTGCTTCGCCGCGCTGCTCGGCACGCCGGACAACGGGCGATGGCTGCTCACGACGCGCGATCCGGAAGCACGCGTCTCGCGGCGCTACGACGGCGACTCGCTCGTCCTCTGCACTGATTACGAGACCAACGAGGGCGCGGTGACGGTCATCGACTTCATGCCGATGCGCGATCACACGTCGAACGTCGTGCGCACTGTCGTCGGCCGGCGGGGACGCGTCGCGATGCAGACCGAGATCATCCTGCGCTTCGACTACGGCGACATCGTCCCGTGGGTGAGCCGTCTCGACGACGGCTCGCTGCGCGCGATCGCCGGCCCCGACATGGTGACGATTAGGTCCGATGTGAACCTGCACGGCGAGAACCTCACCACCGTCGGCGAGTTCGACGTCGCCGAAGGTGATCGGTTCTCGATCGTCATGACGTGGGGCCCGTCGCACCTGCCGCCGCCGACGTCGGCGAATCCGCATCGCGCCCTCGAGTCGACGCGCGCGTTCTGGCAGCGGTGGTCGTCCCACTGCACCTATCAGGGAAAGTGGCGCGACCTGGTGATGCGATCGCTGATCACGCTGAAGTCGCTCACCTATCATCCGACCGGAGGCATCGTCGCGTCGCCGACGACGTCGCTGCCCGAGCACATCGGCGGCGCACGCAACTGGGACTATCGCTACTGCTGGCTGCGCGACGCCACGCTCACACTGCTCGGCCTGATGAACGCCGGCTATTTCCGCGAAGCGGCCGAGTGGCGCGACTGGCTGCTGCGCGCGGCCGCGGGGCACCCCGATCAGATCCAGATCATGTACGGCATCAGCGGCGAGCGCATGCTCTGGGAGTGGGAGTTGGATTGGCTTCCCGGCTACGCCGGCTCGCGCCCGGTGCGCGTCGGCAACGCCGCGCACGAGCAACTCCAGCTCGACGTCTTCGGCGAAGTCATGGATGCGCTGCACCAGGCGCGCCTCGGCGGCATCCCGGAGCTCCCCGACGCGTGGGAGCTCGAGAAGGCGCTGCTCTCGAGCCTCGATGAGCTCTGGAAGAAGCCGGACCAGAGCATCTGGGAGTCGCGCGGCACGCCGCAGCACTTCACCCACTCGAAGGTCATGGCCTGGGTGGCGTACGATCGCGCGATCAAGAGCGCCGAGCGTTTCGGGCTCGATGGGCCGATCAACGAGTGGCGCCTCACGCGTGACCGCATCCATGCCGAAGTGATCGAGCGCGCATTCGACGAGCGGCTGAACGCGTTCACGCAGTCGTACGACTCGAAGCTCGCCGACGCGAGCACGCTCATGATCTCGCTCGTCGGCTTTCTTCCGCCCACCGACGCGCGTGTGCGCGGCACGGTCGAATACGTCGAGAAGCATCTGCTCGTCGACGGATTCGTGCTGCGCTACGACAGCGCGGCGACCGACGACGGCCTTCCGCCGGGCGAAGGCGCATTCCTCGCCTGCAGCTTCTGGCTCATCGAGAACTACGTCGCGCTCGGACGGCGCGCCGAAGCCGAGCAGCTCTTCGAGCGACTGCTCTCGATCACCAACGACGTGGGGCTACTCTCCGAGGAGTACAACCCCGCGCAGAAGCGGCTGGTCGGCAACTACCCGCAGGGCTTTTCGCACCTCTCCCTGCTGAGCTGCGCCTTCCAGCTGTCGAAGGGTCAGGAAGCGCCGACGAGAGAAGCGCCGATCTCGCGGATCTGATCCGTGTGCCGCATCTCGTGCAGGCCGATGAAACGGAACCAGCCGTAGCCGTCCATCGGGCCGAACACCGGGTGCGGAAACTGGATCTCACCGAGCGCGAGCCCGTCGGCGCTCGTGACGACCTCGCGCAGCGCGGCGCGCGTCTCGTCGAGCGATGCGAGAATCTGCGGCAGCTCGCGAATCGTCTTCGGTTGAATCGCCTCGCTCGCGACGATCTTCTTCGTGCGGTCGAGCGTGCGCGCTTCCGACGCATGCGGCGTGATCGCGCTCGTCTCTCTCTCCTGCCCAATCCCCGCCGCGCGCGCCTCGGCGATCTTCTGCCCGAGCATCGCCGTCAGTCGTGCTTCGACGATCGCGAGGTGCTCGAGCACGGCGAGCACCGACCACTGCCCTGGTCCAGGCTCGACACCGAGCTTGTCGGCCGGATGCCCATCGACCGCGGCGCGCAGCTCGCGACGCGCGCGATCGAGATGATCGAGAATTTCCAACGTTCGGGGATGCATCGTTACGGAAGCTGAAGATGGGCGACGCCGTTCCCCGGCGCCGAAAAGCGCACGAACACCTGCGGGTCGTGCCCCGGAATGATCAGTCGCGGGTCGGACGCGAGCATCGTCATGCGCTGGTGCGCCGCCAGATTCGACAGCGAGTCGAGCGTCTGCGCGATCGGGCGGTGCGTCACCAGGTTCTCGTACAGGTAGAGATTGTCCGACGCGAGCACGATCGTTCCCTGCGGCGTCTTCGCGGTGACGAACTGCGACTGGAAGGTGTGCTTGCCGCCGGTGTACGCGGTGATGCCGGGGATGATCTCCTTCGCATCGCCGTCGACGAGCATCAGGCGGCCCTCGCGCGCGATCTGCGCGAGCACCTTCGCGTCGCCGGCGTCGATCGCGCGGTCCTTCACCGCACCCGTCGAGTCGAGGTGATGCATGAACTCGTCGCGCTGCACCCACACGCGCGCCTTCGGGAAGAGATCGATGCCGTCGAGATGATCCCAGTGGATGTGCGAGATGATCACGTCGGTGATCGAGTCCGCCGGCACGCCCGCGCGCGCCACGGCCTCGCTCGGCGCCATGAATTCCGTCGGCTTCCAGCGCTTCACGAAGTCATCGCGATGAAACCCGGCGTCCACCAGCACCTTCCGGCCGTCGCTCCCGCGCAGCAGCCAGACCATCATCGCGATGTCCATGCGCCGTGCCGTGTCCGCGCCGAGGATCAGCCCGGAAACCCGAAACGCCGGAAGCGTCCCATATCGAATCGCATACGGGTCATACGTCACCGCCTTCTGCGGTTTGAACGCAGCCACCGTCACTATCGCCGCCGCAATCCCGGCCACGACACGCATCACTCTCACGAAACCTCCCGACTCTCGATCCCCGATCCTCGATTCCCCATCAGTATTTCGCCAGATACGAATCCAGCTCCCACGCACTCACCTGCGTGATGTAATCCCGCCACTCCTGTCGCTTCGCCGCGATGAAATGCGACGTGATGTGCTTGCCGAGCGCGTCGGTGATCACGTCGTCCTTTTCGAGCTCGTCGAGCGCTTCGTTCAGATCCTGCGGCAGATCGTCGATGCGCAGACGGCGCTTCTCGCGGAAGCTCATCTCCCAGATGTTCTCGTTCACCGGCTCGCGGAAATCGGCGTTCGTCTCGACCCCGTCCAGGCCCGCGGCGAGCATCACCGCCAGTGCCAGGTACGGATTCGCCGACGGGTCCGGCGAGCGCAGCTCGACGCGCGTCCCGGTGCCGCGCCGGTCGGGGACGCGAATGAGCGGCGACCGATTGCGCATCGACCACGCGACGTTCACGGGCGCCTCGTACCCCGGCACCAGGCGCTTGTACGAGTTCACGAGCGGGTTGGTGATCGCGCACATTCCGCGTGCATGGCGCAGCAGCCCGCCGATGTAGTGCAGCGCCGTTTGTGAGAGCTGCCACTCCGCCTTCTGATCCCAGAACGCGTTGTCCTTGCCGCGGAAGAGCGACTGGTGCGTGTGCATCCCGCTGCCGTTCTGGCCGAAGATCGGTTTCGGCATGAACGACGCGAGCAGCCCGAACTGGGTCGCGACGTGCTTCACGACGAAGCGAAACGTCGCGATGTTGTCGGCCGTCTTCAGCGCGTCCGCGTACCGGAAGTCGATCTCGTGCTGGCCGTGCGCGACTTCGTGGTGCGCCGCCTCGACCTCGAAGCCCATGCGCTCGAGCATCTCGACCATCGCGCGGCGCGCGTCCTCGCCGAGGTCGGCCGGCGCGAGATCGAAGTACCCGCCGACGTCGTGCGTCGTCGTCGTCGCTTCGCCGCGGTCGCCCGGCTTGAAGAGGAAGAACTCGGCTTCCATTCCGGCGTTCATCGTGTAGCCCATCTTCTTCGCCTTCGCGAGCACCGCCTTGAGCATGCCGCGCGGATCGCCGGCGAAGGGATCGCCCGTCGGCGTCCGGATGTCGCAGATGAGCCGGCAGATCCGCGCTTCCGGATCGCCCCACGGATAGACGAGGAACGTGTCGAGGTCCGGCGCGAGCAGCATGTCCGACTCCTCGACGCGCACGAACCCCTCGATCGACGAGCCGTCGAACATCATGTCGCCGGTCAGCGCCTTCTCGAACTGTGAGGCCGGGATCTCGACGTTCTTGTTGATGCCCAGGATGTCCGTGAACTGCAGGCGCATGAAGCGGACATTCATCTTCTCGGTGAGCTCGAGAATGTCCTTCTTCGTCGCGCCGGTGGTGTCGGGCGTCAGCGAGCGATTGCGGGCGGGCAGATGGGCCTCGGATGGGAATCGTGTCGCTATAGCCTAAGCTTGCTTCGCCGACGTTGTAAAGCGCGCGGCACGACTCGTTGCGGCGGGATTTTAGGAGGCATGCCGCTTGCGGCCCGAGTCCCCACCAATCCACACACAAAACCGGGGGAAAGGGCAATGAAGATTCACGACATCATGACGAAGGATCCGAGCACGGTCACCGGCGACGCTACGGTGCGTGAAGCCGCGCAGGTCATGCGCTCCGAAGACGTCGGCATCGTCCCCGTCGTCGACGGCAAGTCCGACAAGCGGCTCCTCGGCGTCATCACCGATCGCGACATCGCCGTGCGCTGCGTCGCCGATGGCCGCGACGGCAACACCTGCCGCGTGCGCGACGTCATGAGCGGCGGCGACGTCACCACCTGCCGCGAGAACGACGACGTCAACAGCGTCATGGAAGCGATGCGCACGGAGAAGGTCCGTCGCATTCCGATCGTCGACGAGCGCGGCTCGCTCGTCGGGATCGTGGCTCAGGCCGACATCGTCCGTAAGGCGAACAACGATTCCCGCGCCCAGAACACCATCGAGGAGATCTCCGAGCCGGGCGGTCGCCACGCGCAATAGCGCGTGGCAGTAGCGGCAGTCTCGGGACGATTCAGGCGGCGTACGCCGACGGAGCGTCCTTCGCGAGCTCGCTGAGCTGGTACCCGATCGCGTCGAAGCGGAAGTCCTGCAGCAGACGCCGAACCCGCTCGCGAGCCGCGCGACGCCCGCGATAATGACGGAACGCCGCGAGCAGCGGTAAGCGCTGGCGCGGCTCTTCGTCATCGACTTCCCACGTCGCGAACGAGATCACCCCGCGCAACCCGTTCTGCGTCCGCTCGGCGAGCAGTCGGCGCATCGTGCCGTACGACGCGTCGCGCACCGACAACGTCGCGCCGCCGAACGAGCTCGGCATTCTCGGCACTTCGATCAGCCAGCCCGTGTCGCACTGCTGCGTCCGCGCATACGCTGGCACCGCACCCGACGAGATGCGCGTCGAGTCGTACTCGTAGCCCTCGTCGACGAGCATCGCGAACCGCCAGGGCGCCACCAGCGGCGACCACGGCGACCGGAACCCCCGCGCGGCCACACCGGGAATGCGGTCGAGCGCGTCCTTCACGCGGCGCGCGTCGGCGCGAAACCAATCCCAGTCGTCGCCGACATACGTGCCGAGCGCGGCCACTTCGTGGCCGTTGCGCACGATCGAACGAACCATGTCCCCGTGCCGGGTCGCCGTCCCCGCGCCGACGAAGAAGGTCGCCCGCGCGCCCGCGGTGTCGAGCTCGCGCAACAGTCCGTCAACGACCTGTGGCGTTCGATCGGCCTCGGCCATCTCATGGTCGCGTAGCGCCGAAGCGAGCACCGGATCGCGGTACCACTCTAGTACGTCGATAGTTAGGAGCTGCGGCGTGCTCGACAGTCGGTATTCCACGTGCCATTTCCGGAGTGTGTCCCGCATCACATATAGGCAGGCGACATGCCGGTTTTTTCTTAACTATTAAACATGCGAAGCGTCTCTCCATGGATCGTCGCGCGGCCGGACAACTGGTGTCCGGCTCGCTATAGCCATTGCCGGGAGTCGTGGATGAGGTCGTTTCGGTCTTCGTGGTCGTCGACGTTGTTGGCTCGTTCGCTCGCGCTCGGCTTCGTGGTTGCTGGAAGCGCCTGTACCGACGCGACAACGAGCCCGACCATTACCGAAATGAAGTCGACGCCCAAGGCTCCTGAGGCCCCTACACCCGCGGACACGACCACGACCGTCAGCACGGGCTCCCCTGCTCCGACGAGCGCGACCGCTGTCGACTTCCTCGCCGGATCGCGTCTGTACGTCGACCCGTCGTCGAACGCGCGCAAGACCGCCGACGCCTGGCGCTCCTCTCGCTCGGTAGACGCCGCCCAGCTCGACAAGATCGCCGCGCAGCCCGCGGCGAAATGGTTTGGGAACTGGAACACCAACATCGCCGGCGACGTTGGCGCGGCGACCACGACGATGACCGCGGCGGGCGCGCTTCCTGTCTTCGTAGCCTACAACATCCCGCAGCGCGATTGTGGCGGGCTGTCCGGCGGCAACGATGTCAGTGTCGCTCAGTACAGGGCGTGGATCGACGGCTTCGCCGCGGGCATCGGCGCGCGGCGCGCGGTCGTCATCCTCGAGCCGGATGCGCTCGCGAACATGGACTGCCTGTCCGCGAATGATCAACAGACGCGTCTCACGCTCATCACATACGCCGTCGACGCGTTCCGAAAGCTGGGCTCGACCGCGGTCTACATCGACGCCGGTCATCCGGGTTGGCAGTCCGCGTCGACGATGGCGTCCCGGCTGCGCTCCGCCGGCGTTGCCAACGCCAACGGTTTTTCGCTGAACATCTCCAACTTCGTGTCCGACGCCGACAACGTTGCTTACGGTCGGCAGATCGCGGCGCTGACCGGCGGTAAGCACTTCGTCATCGATTCGGGCCGCAATGGCCTGGGACCGACGAGTGATGCGCAGTGGTGCAATCCCACGGGCCGCGCACTCGGCACCCGGCCGACGACCACCACCGGCATCGCGGGGCTCGACGCGTTTCTCTGGATCAAAGCCCCGGGCGAGTCCGATGGTGCCTGCAACGGCGGTCCGGCGTCCGGCGTCTGGTGGGCTGACTACGCGCTCGGCCTCGCGCAGCGCGCGGCGTTCTGACCTTCGCCCTCACGGCTCGGTCGCCGAAAAGCCTCCGCTGAACCGTTTGCGCGCACGCAGCGTCTCCAACGCGCGCTCCGCCTGCGAGCGCCACTCCGCGCCGGTCATTCGTCGGCACAGCCGTTCGTAGTCGAGCTGTCCATCGTGCGGCGGCACGGTGAATAGATACCGCGGCGCCTGCCGGAACCGCTCGACCGCGATCGGAAACGTCTTCAGCAGTTCGGCCTGCGAGGTGAACGCCTCGAACATCTTCCGTTTTAGCTCACGCTGCTCGGCGTTCAACTCGACGGTTTTGACGGGCGTGCCGCCGAACGGCAGAAAATCGAACAGCCGTCGGCGCCCGTTATAGTGATGGTACGACGTCAGCTCGAGCAGCAGCGGCGCTGAGCCGCCTTCGCGATTGAGCAGACCGGCGGCAAGGTGAACCGCGAACGCCGTCGAGTCGTGATCCGAGTGGCCGCCTTCATACGGGTGAGTGAGCACCACGTCCGGCTTCAGCTCTTCGAATAGGTCCATCATCCTGCGACAGAGCTCGACGAGCTGCCAGGCCACTTCGCCGTCGACGAATCCGAGCCCGCGAATTCGATCGGCGGAAATTCCGATCACGCCGAGCGCGGAGATCACTTCATGCCGCCGCTGTCGCGCGTAGTCCTCTCGAGATGCGAAGCCCCTGCGCAGGGCATACGCAGGATCGGCCGGTGCGCCGTCGGTTACGTGCGCGACGATCACACCGGGAATTCCCCGCATCACCGCGCCGGCGCCGATGGCCTCATCGTCGGGATGTGCGACGACGATCAGAACCTTCTGCGGAACGACTCCCCGGTCCGCGGTCGACGCGATCCGCGCGAGCACCTCGTCCACGGCGTCGCGTCGAGGGGTGAATCGCGCGTCACGCTGGCGCCGAATCCAGCGCCGAGCTGCGGATACGGCGTCGGACACCGGCATGCGCAAAATGTCTCGCGGTGTTTTCCGCCGTTCGATCAGCGGTGCCGGGTGCTGCTCGTCCATCGCTCAGCGACCGATCGGCAGGTAGCCTTCGACGCGGAAGTACGCAGCGTTCGCGGTCGGCGTCTGAATCTTTGCGCCCGCGCCAAGTCCGACGATGCTTCCACTCGGCATGTGGAACTCGAGCACCGCGCCGGGTTGCCAGCCGTGATATCCCGTGCCGGTGTAGTAGGCGACCTCCGGCCCGAAACGCACCGAGCGAGAGCCGGTCTGCGACACCCGTCCCGTTCCGCGGACGCGTCCCCAGAACGACTCGGTGCCGAAGTTGTAGCTGCCGAGCACCTGGTAGGCGAACGGCGCGCTCGTCCCGGCGCCCCAGTGGTCCCAACCTGCGCTGAGAACCGTACCACGACCGGGATTCGCCGCGACCGGCGCGGCGTTGTTGTCCGTCGCGATCGCGTAGCCGATGTCCGCGTAGAAATCCCCTTCGGCGTAGGTGTTGATCAAGCCGATACCGGGCTTCACCATGTAGACGTTGCGATGTCCCGGATTCGCCTCGTACGTGAGATACGACGTCTGTAGCGTGAGCAACGGCTTGAAGCCCTGCCCCTTCGGGCTCGCGCTGACGCCGGCGAGCGCATAGAACGTCTGCTTCGTGTCGATCTCCGCGACGCCGTACGTGCCCGCCGACCACTGCGCCGCCGCACCGCGCGCCGCGCCGAACGAGAGCGCCGCCGCCATCGCGATCGCATTCAATCGAGGGTTCTTGCCGATCATCTATCATTCTCTCCATTTGACGTGTCGATTCGGACGAGGTCGAGCATGGTCGTCCGGGCCATGGGCGCTGCGTCGACTAGGTGCGCCAGTAGATCCGCCGGCGCGACACGACTCGCACGATCGCGATCGTCAGGGCCAGCGAGAGAAAGCTCCGCAGCAGTGATTGCGCGGGCGTTGCCTGAAGGAACTGCTGTCCGAACGGCGTCAGCTCGAACATCGCGTTCAGCAGCACCGTGAACAGCACGTAGCACAGCAGCGGATTGTGTCCGACGTCGATCAACACGCCGACCCACCGCGAGCGCTTCAACGCATCGGTGATCGCGGTCAGCGATACGAGGAGCATCGACGTCGTCCCAGTCACCGTGAAGAAGTACGAGAGCGTGTCCGGCACCTTCTTGATGCCGCCCTCGAGCGGCTCGACGGCGAGGCCGATCATCATCCACACGGCGGCCCACAGGAAGAGCGTACGGAGCATCCGCTCGGTCGGTGTGCGCGGATGGCGGACGAGCAGGGTTCCCGCGGCGGCGAGTACGGCGCTCGCCGCGAACGTCGCGCCGACCCAGCGATTGTAGAGGCCCACGACGACGAGCGGCGTGAATGCCGCGCACAGCACGATCAGCGTCGCCCTCCGCGCGCCGCTCCATCCCGGCTCGCCGGCGGGGACCGACGGCGCGCGCATCCAGCGCAGAATCGTGTCGCCCGCGATCGTGCCCGGGACCACGACGGTGAGAAGCGTCAGACGGCTCGGCAAGAACGCCCATTCCGCCGGCGACGAGTACCACCACTGTTGCACCCAGCCTTCGTGTTTCGCCGCGGCGTACAAGCCGACCGCCACCGCGAGCGCGCCGAGACGCGCCGGCTGATGGTGACGCGTGAAGTACCAGAGCACCATGCCGACGCCGGACGCGAACGCGAGCTCGCTCATGATGTCGTCGATACGCGTGAACGTGAACGTCTTGCCGTACAGGAGCGGCGACAGCGCGAGGAAGGCGATCGCCAGGATCCACCCGGCTCGATTCACCATCTCGTATTTGCCGGCATCCCAATCGGACCGCCGGCGCGTGAACACCATCGCCATGATCGTGAAGCCGATGATCGAGAGCACCCGGCCCGTCGTGGTGTAACCGAGGAAATACGTGTTCGAGTGCGCGACGAGCAGCCCGAAGAAGAGCAGCATTGCGTACCGCTTCACCGCGGCGAAGATGATGCCGAGCTCCGGCTCGCCCTTGTCGATCCGCCGCGACAGCGTGAGCGGCAGCGCCGCCGCCATCGTGAACAGGAACGACGCATACGCGAGATCGCGCCAGCTGATTCCCGGAATCGGAACGATGTTCTCCGTCCCCGGCGGCATCTGCCGGTGATACATCCACGCCGGCAGGTGATCGTTCGAGATCGTGAATCCGGCCGTCATGCTGATCAGGAACAGGCCGCGGAGGGCGTCGAGCGCCGACGCACGCTTCGACTTTCCCGCCGAGAGCTCCGGCGGATCGGACTGCGGTGTGACAACCTCGGAGTCTGACCGCTCGGCGTCCTCTCTGACGACGATCCACGCGGCGACGGCCTGGCGCTCCTCTTCCGTGCCGCCGTGGATCGGCGACTCGATGACCTCGTCGATGGTCATGACGCCGCCCATGCTGGT
>CBHWBX010000023.1:0-18141 GCA_966111935.1 uncultured Gemmatimonadaceae bacterium | reverse complement strand
TGGCGCCCGCGCTGCCGCGTTGACTCGGGCCGCGCGACGGATCCGCGTCCATGCGCACGCCGTCGAGATACACGATCGGATCGGTGCCGAGTGAGAGGCTGCCGACGGATCGAACGCGCAGCTGCGCGCCCGTTCCGACCTGTCCGGTCGCCGGCAATACGATGACGCCGGGTGTCCGCGCGCCGATGAGCTGCTCGACACTGCGCGGCGCGGCGATCGCGAGCACGGAATCGGCCTTGATACTCTCGATGACGTTGCCGACCGCGCGGCGCTCGACGGCGCCGCCCGTTCCCGTGACGACGATCTGGTCGAGCTGGACGGAGCGCACGGCGAGCAGGAAGTCCGCGGTCGCGGCATCACCCGCGCTCACGGCGACGACGCGCTCCTTCGGCGCGTAGCCGAGGATGCGCGCGCGAATGCGGGTCCGCCCCGCACCGACATTGGCGAGCGTGTATCGCCCGTCCTCACCGGTTCGCGCCCCGGCGATCGTCCGTCCGCCGTCGCCGACGACAGTCACTTCGACGCCGGACAACACGCGCCCGGTGGTGGAGTCGGTCACCCGTCCGGTGACCCTGCCCGCCTGCGCGTGGGCGGCGCGCGCGGCGAACAATGAGAGAACTAGTAACGACAGCCAGCGTGATGCTCTGCGGTGCGACATCGATCCTCCGAGTGGGGAGTGAATCGAAGGTGGGGTGACCGCGCGTCGTCGTCGGCGCGACTGGGTCGCTGGACGCGACGAACATGGACCGCCGTAGGAGCATCAGCAAGGATGTGACGAAAACGCAGAACGCCGGAGTTGTGAAACTCCGGCGTTCATCACAGGGCGCGTCCGTCTCGCCCTGTCAGGGCTTGGTTCCGCGCAGCATTCGAATGGCTGTGTCGAGTGCATCGGCGGCATTCACCTTCACGTCCGGCGTGACGCCGACACCTTCCCAGTTCGTGTGCGTGATCGGATTGATCGCACGCGCGCCCGGCACGCCGATGATGAAGTGCTCGTCCACCCGTCGGCCGCCGACCGGATGCGCGCCGCCCCCCGTGGTCTCGCCGATGATCGTCGCCCGCTTCTGCGTCTGGAGATCGTATGTGAACTCCTCGCCCCCCGAGAACGTCCGCGACGACGTGAGCACGTACACCGGCTTCTCTCCGCCGAACTTTCGTCCCGGGACGTCGTCGCGCGACCAGAACTCCTGGGTCTTCCCGGTCGCGCGATCCCAGATGTCGTTCAGATGCGTCCGCTTCGAGAACAGGTACGACGCGACGTACTGAACCATCGCCGGTGAGCCGCCGCCGTTCTCGCGCATGTCGATGATGAGCGCTCGCGATGCGGCGAGAAAGTTCATCGCCGCCGTGGCGGTCGCGCCACACAAGGCCACGTCGGGGAAGGCGTCGAACTTGAGGTAGCCGATGTTCCCTTCGAGAATGTCCGCCTTCTGGAACATGCAGTTCATCGCATCCATCTGCGCCTGATCGCGCGCGAGATCTTCCGGCGTCCGCGGTGGCGGCGCGGCCGGCCGTGGCGGAATCGGACGCGCGCTGAAGTCGAAGCGCATGTGCTTGTCGTGGCTCACCGCGCGGATGTCCTCGTTGATCGCGCGCGCAAAGTCCATCGACTTGGCGTACGACGCATAGCGTCCCTTTCGATTCCAGGCGCGGAGCGAGTCGGCGACGCGCGTCGCGACCTCCGGGAACACATAGAACGAGTCCAGCTGCGCGATCGCGCCTTCGATCACGCGCTTGCGTGCCGCGTCGTCGACGCTCAGCACGGCGAGGCTCGCGTTCGGGCCCATGGCGCTGAGCGACGAGCGCGCGACCCGCACCGGATCGCTCGGCACGAGGTCGACGATCGCGTACGACACCATGGACGTGTTGCGCTCCTTCACCACGAGCTCGATGTGTCGAGGCTCGGCGCGCTCCACCGAGAGGAGCTCGAACCCGCCCGACCCGAGGCGGAAGTTCACGGAGCCATCCTCGATCCGTGTCGGGTCATACTTGCGGTAGTAGCCGAGGATCTGATTCGTGTCGCCGCTGGCGAAGGCATCGAGCCAGTCGCGAATCAGCTTTCCGATCGGCGTGTCGGGGAGAACCGGCTTTCCGGCCTGCGTCGCCGACTGCGCGAGCAGCGGCCTTCCCGACAACAGTGCGGCAAAAACGAGTGCAGCCGTGGCGCGACGCAACATGGGCTCTCCGCGATCGATTGTGGATGCCCAATCTCGGCGCCGCAGGCGCCGCATCAATTCCTGGCGCGTTATCTGTGAATTAACGTTTGATTACGGCGAGAGATGTTCGCGCGCGTCAAATAAAAAACGGGGCCGAACGGCCCCGTTTTCTATTCCGAGCAGGCGGCGCGGCCGCCGAACATGCTCACTACCGCCATTCCGGTCGCGCCAGCCAATCGTTCGGCATGTCGCCGATCGGCGCGCCCGGCGGCGCCGGCGCGGCGGCGATCACGACCGCGCTGATCTTGCTCGGGTCGTCGAGATAGCGCTTGATGTCGCTCGCCAGCAGCGCACGGTGTGCGATGTCGGCTTCGGTCGTCCCCGGCTGCGCATGCAGACGCGCCGCGAGACGATTCAACTTCAACGTCGCGATCGCGCGCACCTGCGCATTCCCGGAACCGGCCGCGAGCCACGCGACGCGATTCACGAGCACGCGCTGCTCCGCGCGCTGGACTTCGGCTTCGTACGCATTCGCCGTCGGCGCGTCGAACGTCGCGCGCGTGAAGCGATCGATGACGTCTTCGAGCCCCGGCAGCGACGGGTCGACGGCGTGCTGCGCGACGAGACGCGCCGCGCGCTCGAGCTGCAGCGCGAAGCCGATCGTCACGTCGGCCGCGATCGTGCCCGGCGCGAGCGGATCGAAGGCGTCGCCCGTCGTGCGCGGGAAGAGCTCGCGGTGCATGCCGTAGCCGGGAGGACGCGGCGGGATGAGGCCGAGGATCTTCGTCGGAACGGTGAGCTCCGACGGCTTGAGCGTCGCTGCCAGCGCGTCGAGCGCCTGGCGCTGATTCGCCGCGGACTCCCACTTCGTCGGCGTGCGACCATCGCCGCGGATCGCATAGATGTAGTCCTGCCCGCCGAGCATCGATGCCGTGCCTTCGACCGCGTAGCGGTGATACATGAAGATCGGCACGAGCGGCTCTTCGATCGTCGTCATCGGCGCGCCGTTGCGAATCGTGCGCTCGCCGATCCGGCTGAGCGCCGCGCGACGCACGTCCATCAGATGCCCGAGCTCCGTCGCCTGATTGACGCCGTTCGACCACTGCTCGACGCGCGGATGCACTTCGATGTCCTGATTCGTGAAGTAGCGCAGATCCTTGTCCCACGCGTCGTCGAGAATCTTCCGCAGCGCCGCCGGATCATCGCCCCCTTCCGGAAACTGACGATAGCCGTAGTTGATCGCGACCTTGTCCCACTCGCCGATCTTCTGCGGATACGCGTTCGAGATGTCGATCGTCCCGTCGGCCTTCAGCACTTCGACCGGATGCGGATAATCCATCACCGAGATCCAGCCGGCCTTGCTGTCGTAGTACTGATGGCCGAGTCCGAGCGTGTGCCCGACTTCGTGCGCCGAGAGCTGGCGAATGCGCGCGAGCGCCGTCTTGTAGAGAATGTCTGGCTTCTCGTTGCCGGTGACGTACGGCGACTCGAGACCCTCGAAGATCATGTAGTCCTGCCGGTCGCGCAGCGAGCCGAGCGTCACCGTCGCCTTGATGATCTCGCCGGTGCGCGGGTCGGTGACCGAGCCGCCCGAGCTCCACCCGCGCGTCGAGCGGTGGACCCAGTTGATCATGTTGTAGCGAATGTCCATCGGGTCGGCGCTGTCTGGGAGCACGTCGACCTTGAACGCGTTGCGGAAGCCCGCGGCCTCGAACGCCTGATTCCACCAGCGCGCGCCTTCGAGCAACGCCTGCTTCACATCGTCGGGTGCGCCGGGATCGACCCAATACTGGATCGGCTTCACCGGCTCGCTGATCGCCGCCGTCGGATCCTTCTTTTCCAGACGGTGGCGGCGGATGTAGCGCACGACCATCGGATCACCGATCGGCGTGCTGTAGTCGACGAACTGCAGTCCGCCGAAACCGTCGCGCGGATCCTCGACGCGCGGCTTGTAGTTGCCGTCGGGGAGCTCGACGAACGACGCGTGCTCGCGCAGCGTCACCGCGTCCGCGCTCGGCGTCACGCTCGCGACGCTGCCCGAGAAGAGTCCCGCGCCGCCGCGATTGTCGGCTGGCGTACCGCCGCCCTGCCCGATTGGATCGGGACCCTGTGCCGGGCCCGATGCATTGCCGCGCCCACCGCCCGCCGCGTCGTTGACGAACGTCAACGTCATGTCGACTTCGGTGTTCTTCGGAAAGTTGCGCGTGTTCGGCATGTAGAACGCGCTGCGCGTCGCGTCGATACGCCAGTTGCCCGGACGCAGCGATCGTCCCGCGCCGTGCACATCGCGCACGAAGAACGGCGTCGCGTCGACGAGCACACGTCCATTCGACTCGGCGGCGACCGTGAAGCCCCAGAGGATCGACTGCGCGAAGGAATCCTCGACCGACTTCCGCTCGCGCGGATTGCTGCTGCTCGAGCGGAACGACTGGTTCGGCTGCACGAGCATCACCTTCGGTCCGACGCGATGGAAGCGCACGATGCGCCCCTGTCCACCGCCCCCGCGATCGAGGCCGATGTCGTTCGAGCCGAGTCCGGCGGACAGACCGGTCGAGAAAAGGAAGTCGCTGTCGAAGCGCGGAATCTCGAGATAGAGATTGCCGGCACGCTCGTCCCAGTAGAGCGGGAAGTAGCCGTCGATCTTCCGAAGACCGGCGACGCGGTCCTCTATGGTAGGCGTTGCGGCCGCGCGTGAAGGCTGCTGCTGTGCGGCGATGCGGCCTGGGGCCGCAGCCGCGATCGTGACCGCGGCGAGCGCGATGGAGCTGACTCTGTTGCGCATGGCGAAAGGCGGAGGTGGGTCGTCAATCGAGGGGATTGCCGATCCATTCTACGCCCTCGCCACGATCGCGGCAAACTGTCGATCGTTATCGCATCATTCGCCCATCGGGAGTCGCACGTAGATCGCCGTTCCACCCCTCGGACTCGATTCGATCGTGAACGTGCCGCCGCCAAGCGCGACGCGCTCCTCCATGCCCGCAAGGCCGAGCCGGCGCTCGCGGCGCGCCGTCTCGCGGGTGGTGTCGACGTCGAAGCCGCGACCATTGTCTTCGACGATGAGCCGCACCTCGCCGCCGGGTTGGTCGACCAGCACACTCACCTGCGTCGCTCCGGCATGTTTCGCGACGTTCGTCAGCGCTTCCTGGACGATGCGATAGATCGCCGTGCTCACTTCGCCGGGCAGCGGACGATGCGCATCCACGCCGGTGACGCTGACCTCGGCATTCACCGAGAAGCGCGCCGACCACTGATCGACGTACGTCGCGAGCGCGCTCTCCAGCCCGACGTCGTCGAGCTCCGGCGGACGCAGCTCGAGCGCCAGGCAGCGCGCGTCGCGCGTCATCAGACGCGCGAGTTCTTCGAGATGTGCGAGGCGCGCATCGGCCGGCTCGCCGCGGTCGAGCAGGCGGCGGGCGTCGACCAGGCCAAGTGTGAGTGCCGTGAGATGCTGGCCAAGCTGATCGTGCAGCTCGCGCGCGAGACGCCGACGCTCTGCTTCCTCCGCTTCGGCGAGCTGGCGACGCAGCACGTCGCGCTCGGCCGCGCGCTCCGCCGCGAGACGCTCGGCTTCGTCGAGCGCCATCCGCTGCGCGTGAATGTCCGTGGCCGCGCCGAACCACCGCACGACCTGTCCGTCGTCGTCACGCTGCGCTTCGGCGCGCACGAGGAACCAACGATAGGTGCCGTCGTACCGGCGAATGCGATGCTGCTGCTGAACGATCGCCGCGCTCGTCTCCGCCGCGCGCCGGTAGTTGGCGATCGATCGATCGCGATCGTCCGGATGAATCGAATCCGTCCAGCCCCAGCCCGCCGCCTGTTCCGGTGGTTGGCCGGTGTATGCGTACCACCGGGCATTGTACCAGAGGGTGAAGCCGTTCGCCTCACTCTCCCAGAGCAGATCGGGCACGAGATCGGCGACGGCGCGGAAGCGAGCTTCGCTCGTGCGCAGACGCTCCTCGGCGCGCGCACGCTCCGCGGCAGCCCAGGTCCGCTCCGCCGTTTCCTCGACGAGCGCGATCTCGTCTTCGCTCCACTCCCGCGGCGTGCGTGAATGCACCACGAAGACCGCGAGCAATTGCCCGTCCTTCACGAGCGGCACGGCGACCGCGGCGACGGCATTGAGCGCGAGACGCAGCTCGCGCTCCGCGGGCGTGAACGAGGAAGCGGTGCGGATATCGGAGTAAGCCACCGGCTGTCCGGTCGCGAGCAGCTCGGCGACGCGCGTCCCGTATGTCGTCGTCGAGTACTCCGTCGACGGCAGCGGCGGGACGCCGGACTCGAAGTTGCCGCTCATCGTCCATCTCGGTCCCTCGACCTTGACGTACATCACCCGGTTCGCGCGCAGATGCTCGCCGAGCAGGCGGGATGCGGCACTCTTCACGGCGAGCGGATCGCGCAGCGTACGCAGCGCATCGCCAAGCCGCACGAGATACGCCTGTCTCGCTTCTCCGGCGCGGAGCGTACGCTCGAGACGCACGCGCGTCGTCGTCTCCATGCCGATGCTGTAGAGGCCGACGATCTGTCCCTCGTCATCGCGCACCGACGAGAGGGTGAAGCTCCAGAACGTCTCATCGGATCGACCATCGCGCTCGATGACGAATCGTCCGTCCTCGAAGTAGACGGGCGGGCCACCCGCGAACAGCCCATCGTAGGTGGGCAACGCTTCCTGCCACGCATCGGGACGGACTTCGCGCGCCCGACGACCGAGCGCCCACGGATGCTTGATCCCGCCGGAGACGACGCTGTACGCATCGTTGTAGATGATGACCTGTTCGCGTCCACCGTGCACCGTCATCGGAAAGCGCGAATCGAGACAGAGCCGCACCGTCGCACGCAATGCGGGGGACCATTCAGCGATCGGACCGAGCGGCGTCGCATCCCAGTCGAGCGTACGGCACCGCGCATACATCTCGCCGGGACCTGCGAAGAAGGATTCTGCCGTCAGTTCCCGTCCAAGGTCGACAGCGGTCATCCCATGCTCCACGAGAGAGGAGGAATCGCGAAACTACATGATGATCCTGCCGCGCTCCAGAAAAATTTTTCGCCCGCGCAAACTTCGCGTGCGGCTACCAGCCGCGAACCACCTCGCGCACGCATTCGACGAACGCCTGCGCCGCCGGTGTTCTACTCGCTCCTCGGCGCCAGACGGCGACGATCTCCCGTCGGAGCTCATGATCGACGAGCGGCACGTAAGCACACTGCGGCGTGTTGTGGCGAGCTGCCGCAATCGCCGGGACGATCGACAATCCGACGCCCGCGCCCACCAGCTCGAGCACCGTCGCGAGCTGCGAGCTGCGACAAACCACCGAGACATTCACGTCCTGGCTCGAGCAGAATCCCGACACCTGCTCGCCGAGACAGTGTGCGGGGTCGAGCGTCACCGCGGGCGCATCGCGCAGCTGCTCGAGTGTGATGCGCCCCGCGCGCGCCGCCGGGTAGTGCGACGGTACCGCGACGACAAGCCGGTCCGTGCCCAGCAGCTCGGTGTCGAGATGCTCGAATCCGTATGGAAGCGCGGCGATCGCGACATCGAGCTCGTCGTCGAGCAGCAGCTTCGCGAGCACGGCGCTGTAATCCTCGCGCAGCTCGACGCGGACGTCCGCCTCGCGCGCGCGCAGCCGTCGCAGCGCATCGGGGAGAACGTACGGCGCGATCGTCGGGATCGCGCCGACTGAGAGCTTGCTTGCCCACTCGGCGCCCTCGCGCCGCACCGCGTCCTCGGTCGCGCGCATGTCATCGAGGATCTTTCGCGCGCGCGGATAGAGCGCACGGCCGGCGTCGGTCATCGCGACGCCTCGGCCGTGCCGCTCGAACAGCCTGGTGCCGAGGTGTTCCTCGAGCCGCTGGATCTGGAGGGTCAGCGACGGCTGGGAGAGCCCGAGCTGCCGGGCGGCCCGGGTCATCGATCCGGCGTCCGCGGTCTCGAGGAAGGCTCGCAGTAGCACACTGTCCATGAGCTATAGCTAACCGCTATGTCTCACATAGTACAAGTGCCAATTGTCGTCTATGGCTTGGATTTCTAACCTTATGCGTCGCAGTGATTTGACCCGAAACGCTCCGATTCCGGGGGGACGCACATATATGGAAGAAAAGAACGCAGCATCCGCGGGAAAATGCCCCGTCATGCATGGCGGCGTGTCGTTCGACAAGCCGCGCCACCCCCGGTCGAACCGGGACTGGTGGCCGAACGCGCTCAATCTCGGCGTGCTGCATCAGAACACGCCGTCGAGCAGTCCGATGGACGCCGGCTTCGATTATGCAACGGCGTTCGAGACACTCGATCTCGACGCGGTGATGCAGGATCTGCGTGAGCTGATGACGCGCTCGGAGCCGTGGTGGCCGGCCGACTACGGGCACTATGGTCCGCTCTTCATCCGCATGGCCTGGCACAGCGCGGGCACCTATCGCACCGCCGACGGCCGTGGCGGTGCGTCGTCGGGCACTCAGCGCTTCGCGCCGCTCAACAGCTGGCCGGACAACGGGAATCTCGACAAGGCGCGCCGTCTCCTCTGGCCGATCAAGTCGAAGTACGGCGCGAAGCTGTCGTGGGCGGACCTCATGATTCTCGCCGGCAACGCGGCGATCGAGTCGATGGGGCTGAAGACGTTCGGCTTCGGCGGTGGA
This sequence comes from uncultured Gemmatimonadaceae bacterium, assembly GCA_966111935.1. Classification (GTDB taxonomy): domain Bacteria; phylum Gemmatimonadota; class Gemmatimonadetes; order Gemmatimonadales; family Gemmatimonadaceae; genus JAQBQB01. The sequence continues at coordinate 9,361 of CBHWBX010000023.1, read as the reverse complement.
CGCGTCGATCAGTACGAGCCGGAGCAGGACATCTATTGGGGAGTCGAAGAGGAATGGTTGGGTAATGCGCGTCACTCCGAGGAGCTCGAGCTGGAGTGGCCGCTCGCCGCGGTGCAGATGGGTCTCATCTACGTGAACCCCGAGGGGCCGAACGGCAACCCCGATCCGCTCGCGTCGGCGAAGGACATCCGCGAGACGTTCGCGCGCATGGCGATGAACGATGAAGAAACCGTCGCGCTGATCGCGGGCGGCCACACCTTCGGCAAGGCGCATGGCGCGGGCGATCCGAACCTCGTCGGGCCGGAGCCGGAAGGTGCGAACATCGAGGAGCTCGGACTCGGCTGGCGGAACAGCTACGAGAGCGGCATCGCCGGTCACACGACGACGAGCGGCCTCGAAGGCGCGTGGACGCCGACGCCGACGCAGTGGGACAACAGCTTCTTCGACACGCTGTTCGGCTTCGAGTGGGAGCTGACGACGAGCCCCGCCGGCGCGAAGCAGTGGACGCCGAAGGATCCGAAGGCCTCGACGCTCGTCCCCGACGCGCACGATCCGAGCAAGACCCACGCGCCGATGATGCTGACGTCCGATCTCGCGCTGCGCTTCGATCCGATCTACGCACCGATCTCGAAGCGCTTTCACGAGAACCCCGATCAACTCGCCGACGCGTTCGCGCGTGCGTGGTTCAAGCTCACGCATCGCGACATGGGTCCGCGCGCCCGCTATCGCGGTGCGCTGGTGCCGAAGGAAGAGCTGATCTGGCAGGATCCGATCCCGGCGGTCGATCATCCGCTGATCGATGCGAAGGACATCGCGTCGCTGAAGAAGACGATCCTCGATTCCGGGCTGTCGCTCGCGCAGCTCGTGAGCACCGCATGGGCGTCGGCGTCGACCTTCCGCGGCTCCGACAAGCGCGGTGGCGCGAACGGCGCGCGCATCCGTCTCGCGCCGCAGCGCGGCTGGGAAGTGAATCAGCCGGCGAAGCTCGCGCGTGCGCTCGAGATCTACGAGACGATTCAGAAGGATTTCAACGGCGCGCAGAAGGACGGGAAGCGGGTCTCGCTCGCCGATCTGATCGTGCTCGGCGGCTGCGCGGCCGTCGAGGCGGCGGCGAAGAAGGGCGGCGTCGACATCGACGTGCCGTTCACGCCGGGACGCATGGATGCGAGCGCCGAGCAGACCGATGCGGCGTCGTTCGAGGTGCTCGAGCCGCTCGTCGACGGTTTCCGCAACTATCAGCAGAAACAGTTCGCGAAGTCGCCGGAAGCGTTGCTCGTCGACCGCGCGCAGCTGCTGACGTTGAGCGCGCCGGAGATGACCGTGCTCGTCGGCGGTCTGCGCGCGCTGAACGTGAACCATGGGCAGACCAAGCATGGCGTGTTTACCGATCGTCCGGAGACGCTCACGAACGACTTCTTCGTCAACCTGCTCGGCATGGACACGAAGTGGGCGCCGATGCCGGGAAGCGACACGCTGTTCGAAGGGCGCGATCGCGACACCGACGACGTGAAGTGGACGGCGACGCGCGTCGACCTGATCTTCGGGTCGAACTCGCAGCTTCGCGCGATCAGCGAGGTCTACGCGGGCGGCGACGCGAAGGAGAAGTTCGTGCGCGACTTCGTGAAGGCGTGGGACAAGGTCATGATGCTCGACCGGTACGACCTGGCGTAAGCCGGGCTCCGAGGGAACGAGACGCCGGTCCGGGCAGCTTGCCGGGCCGGCGTCTTGTGTTATCGGGGCAACAAAGAGTACTTTTCGGTATAAAGTTAGCAGACTGGCAACGGGTGATGACTGATTTCGTTGAACGCAATTCGATCGTGCGCCGGATCTGGGGCGATGGAGACATGGTGCTCTTCGTCTTCGCCGGATCGGCCGCCGAGTTCGCGCTCAATCGCGCGGTGGACTGGCTGTTCTTCACGGGCCGGATCCCGAACGATCCGATCGGACGGCTGTTCGCGACGGCGGCGTATGCGCAGCAGATCGTCTTCGCCGACGAGGCCACCGCGTCGCGCACCTTCGAGCGTATCCGCGCCATTCACTCGTCGGTCGAGCGCAAGCGCGGTGACACGATCCCCGACCGGGCGCATCGCGACGTCCTGTACATGCTCATCGACTACTCCGAGCGCGCGCACGAAGTCCTGCATGGGCCACTCACCAGCGACGAACGGCGGGAGCTGTACGACGTCTTTCATCGCGTCGGCCGCGGGCTGCACATCCCGGATCTTCCGGCGTCCTACGATGCCTGGCGCGTCGACCGCGAACGGCATCTCGTGAGAGATCTCGTCTACAGTCGCGGTACGCAGGCACTGTTCACGCAGTACAAAAGGCATCTTGGCCTCTGGCGATACGGTTTGATGCGTCGCGTTCAGTCGGTCCTCGTCCCCGGGCACGTCGCCGGGCAGCTGCGGATGAAGTCATCGCGCTGGCTCCTACCGGTGCTGCGGCTCTATCCGTTCCTCGTGCGTGCCGGCTTTCGCTCGATGATCCAGCGTCTGTTGATGCCCTCGAATCATCTCGGCGCGGTACGCGAGCTCGACCACATCGCGGCTCGGGCGGCGTGAGCGCGCCCTCGTACGAGTTCCTCGACTTCCAGGCGGCGCTCGCCGGTGAGTATTCGCTTCAGCGCGAGATCGGCCGCGGCGGCATGGGAATCGTCTATCTCGCTCGCGACGTACGGCTCGACCGCGACGTCGCGATCAAGGTTCTGCCGGCGGAGCTCGCGCGCGACCCGGAGGCGCGCGAGCGCTTCCTTCGTGAAGCGCGCACCGCGGCGGGCCTCTCGCATCCGAATATCGTTCCGATCCACCGCGTCGGCGAGGCGGGCGATTTCGTCTTCTTCGTCATGAGCTACGTCGAAGGCGAGACGCTCGGCGAGCGCCTGCGAACGCGCGGTCCGCTGCCGCCGAACGACGCGGCACGTGTCCTCCGCGAAGTGGCATGGGCGCTCGCCTATGCCCACGGCCGCGGGATCGTCCACCGCGACGTGAAGCCGGACAACATCCTGCTCGAGGCGGGAACCGGCCGCGCGCTCGTCACCGACTTCGGCATCGCGCACGGCGGCAGGGATCCGGCGCCGGCGACCGAACCGGGAGTCATCTCGGGAACCGTCCACTTCATGAGTCCCGAGCAGGCGGCCGGTCTTCCCGTCGACGGCCGGAGCGACATCTATGGGCTCGGCGTCGTCGGATATCTCGCGCTGAGCGGGCGCCTGCCATTCGAGAACTATAATGTTCCCGCGGTGCTCGTGCGCCAGGCCACCGAAGCGGCGCCGAGTGTCGCGCGCTCCGCGCCCGGTCTGTCGCCCATGCTCGCGGCCACGATCGACCGCTGTCTCGCCCGCGACGCCGACCTGCGATTCGCCAGCGCCGAGGAGCTCGCTGCCGCGCTCGCCCCCGAGCCGCCGCGTCCACCACTGCCGGCGACGCTTCGCTCCTGGCTCGCCGCACGCAACCCGCTACTCGTTCCATATCTCGGATGGTCCGCGGGGTTCAGCATCCTGACGCTCGGCAACGTCTATGCGAACCTGATCGGCAATCGCGGTTCGTCATGGTGGGACGTGGTCATGCTCGGCACCGTCGCCGCGGCCCCGTTGGTGCCGATCGTCGGCTACCAGATCAATCAGGCGCATCGACAGTTCCGCGCCGGACATACCCTCGCCGACTTGCGCACGGCCCTCCAGCTCGCGCGCCGCGAGCGCGAGGAATCGGAGGCGATCGAACGTGCCGAGGAAGAGTCGGCGGTATCGCATCGCGTCCTGCGCGACGTGACCGTCGCCTCGGGAACGTGGCTCGCCGTCACACTCGGCTTCGTGCTACAGGGGACACTACACGAGAACCAGGCCAGCATCCTCTGGTTTCTCGCGCCGATGTTATCGACGATGGCGCTCGGCGCGACGAGCAATGCGTTCGGCGTGCGATTCATCCCGGACAAGCTGCGCGAGTGGTGGCAGACGGGAATCCGCGATCGGCTCTGGAACAGCCGTGCCGGCGAATGGCTGGCGCGGCGGCTCGGCGCACCCGAGCGTTCGCAGCTCGCGGGCGCGTCGGCATTCCGTGCGACCGAGGCCGCACTCGGCGTCGCGGCCGCGGAGTTGTATGCCGCGCTGCCGCAGGCGTATCGCGAGCAGCTCGCTGAGTTGCCGGCGATCGTCGAGGCTCTCGAAGCCAAAGCCGCGGAGGCGCGCGCCGAGCTCGCGACCATTGCCGCGCTGGAACCGTCGGCAGCGCAGGGGAGCGACGTGCTTTCCGCGCGACGTGCAAAGGCAGAGGAGCAACTCTCCGAGAGCGTCGCGGCGCTCGAGGGAGTGCGACTCGATCTCCTGCGTCTACACGGCGGGCGGAGCGACCTCACGTCGCTGACGACGCTGATCGGCGCCGCGCGCGAGCTCGAGAGCGAGCTTGGGAGGCTCGTCGAGGCGCAGCGCGAATTGGATCAGATCAGCCGGGCGTAAGCTCTTCCCGCGGTGCGCGCACGATGCGCACGGTGACCGACAGCTGTCCGACGTGACGCATCGCGTGCTCGGCGCCGTGGACCAGACATCCGATCACCGTCGACGGGAGCTGCGCGCGTCCGACGGGACGGAAATCTCCGAGCGTCGTGACGTCGACGGAGCGAAGCTCGTCGACGGCCGCATCGACGCGTTCATGCAGCGCCGCAATCGCCTTCGATGCGTCCGCTGCTGAAAGATGGTCGCCCTCGGCGCGCAGCGACGCGAACTGTGTCTCGGACAACGACTGGCCGCGCGCATAGGTGAACAGGCGATCGATGACGCCGGCGATGTGCCGCACATGGAACGCCGCCGACGCGACGCCGGCGGGACGCGCATTCCACTGCGCTTCGGTCAAGCCCGCCGTCAGGCCGTCGACGCTCTCTCGAACCTGAAGAAGGATGTGCGCGACCGGCTGTAGAACGTCGGGAACTCCGGAGACGGGTCCGCGCTGCCACCATTCCGTGTTTGCCATGATCTCAGTCCTTGTACGGGTCGACCTCATTCTCGCCTGCCATCACCACGATAATCGGACGGAGCGTGTGAAGCACGCGGATCGTGTCGCCCTGCGCGGCCAGGACGTCCGGCAGGCGCCGATACGCCTGCGGTGCCTCATCCAGCCCTCCCCCGCGCAGGATGACGCCCTTGGGACCAAGCCACTCGTTCACCATCTCCCAGCTCACCTTTCCTGGGGCGACGACTCGCGCGTTCCTTCCCCAACCGCGCACCTTCCCGCGCGCCTCGGTGCGCGACATCACGCGTCCCGCGCCGTGCACCGTCGAGTACAGCGACGCGCGCTGGAGTGACTCGTCGCCGTTGCGGGCACCCTCGATGATCACGGCGTCGTCGCCCATCGATCCGCCGACGAAACCGCGCTGACCCGGGAATGCCGGCGTCGCGCCCTTGCGCACCACCACGAGCTCACGTCCCTCATGCTCCTCCTTCCAGGCGAAGTTGTGATGGTTGTGCACGAGCTCCATCTCCGTGCCGCCGAGGATGTCGACGACCTGTCGCGCGACCCACTCGCGTCCGGCATACGCGTAGGTCCCGGCGAGCTCCATCAGATGCCAGTACGCGTCGCCGAGCGGCTGCGACAGGTCGAGCAGCACTTCGGCCTCGCGAACCCGCTCGCCCCACGGCTTGTTCTGCGACATCGACAGGAATCCCGACGCGATCGTGTGGCCGAGTCCGCGCGACCCGAAGTGCACGCCGACCCAGATCCTGCCGTTCTCGTCGGCGAAGACGTCGACGTAGTGGTTCCCTGATCCAACCGTGCCGAGCTGCTGTCGCGCCTTCTTCCACAGAACGTCGTGCTCGCGATTGCCGGCAACGTCGCGCAGCGCCTCCCATGATGGAGAGGCGAACAGCGGGTCGTCGACCGGCGCATCGCTCGATTCGTTCTTCCGGCCGACGCCGAACGAGATCGTGCGCTGGATCTCCGTCGCGAGACGCTCGAGCTCCGTGCGATCGAACGAATCGATCGAGAGGTTCGTGCGAATCGCCGCGTTGCCGCAGGCAATGTCGAAGCCGACGCCGACGACGGAGGCCTTGTTGTCGTATGCGGCGACGCCTCCGATCGGCATGACGTACCCCACGTGGCCGTCGGCCATGAGGGCGACCTGCTCGGCGCGCGATCCGACGTCGCGCAGCTGGGCGATCGTCTTTTCGTCGTGGGTGCCGAAGACGGCACTGATGTTATCGCTCATGTTTGACCCATGTCCCGTCGGTCTGCCTGCTGGTGGGTCAGCCGCTTTGTTCAAGCCTTGCGCCACCAGGCGCCGTGAAATTGGTGGAGCACTCGCATCATGGTGGCTCCTTCTTGAACATGAGAATCGATGGCGTCCGGAGCTCGTCGCGCACCGAGCGATTCGAGGCGATCGTGGTCGGCGGCGGTCAGGCAGGCTTGGCCGTCGCGTATCACCTCGCGCGGCGCGATGTCGACTACTGCGTCCTGACCGATGAGCGGAAGCTCGGCGACAATTGGCGCCGGCGCTGGGATTCGCTGCGACTCTTCACCCCAGCGCGGTACAGCGGTCTGCCGGGCATGCCGTTTCCGGCGCCGGCCGCGCATCTCGCCGACAAGGATGAAGTCGCCGATTATCTCGCGCGCTACGCGGAGCGATTCGACCTGCGCGTGCGAGCCGACTCGCGCGTCATGCGCGCGACCTTCGACGGCGCTCGCTTCCGTCTCTGCGTAAAGGACGCGTCTCATGCGATCGAGGCGCAGACACTGATCGTCGCGACCGGCCCCTTCCAGCAGCCGTCCATCCCGCCGGTCGCGCAGCAGCTCTCCGCGAATGTTCATCAACTGCACTCGAGCGACTATCGAAATCCGTTCGAGCTGCCGGACGGGCCCGTGCTCGTCGTCGGAGCGGGGAACTCGGGCGCGCAGATCGCGCTCGAGCTGTCGCGCTCGCGAAAGGTCTGGCTCGCCGGACGGAATACCGGACACCTTCCACGCCGCGTGCTCGGGCGTGACGTGTTCGACTGGACGTGGCCGATCATGATGCGCGCGACCGCCGACACGCGGCTCGGGCGACGCATCCGTGCAAAGGTGCGCATGGGCGGAGATGCGCTGATCGGCATTCCCGAACGCGAGCTGCGCGACGCCGGGATCGTTCGCGTCGCCAGAGTCGAGGAAGCACGGGGCGGCCTGCCGGTGTGTGGGAATCGCGTGCTCGATCCGCGAGTCATCGTCTGGTGTACCGGCTATCGGTCGGACTATTCGTGGATCGACATGCCCGTCGTCGACGGTGCGGGCAATCCACGTCACGCGCGCGGCGTCTGTGCCGAGACGCCCGGACTGTTCTTCGCCGGTCTTCGCTTTCAACATCGTGTGACGTCGTCGCTGCTCGGCGGCGTCGGCGACGATGCGGCCTTCATCGCGTCTCGCGTCGCCGAGCTCACCGAGGCGGCGCTCGATCGCGAATCGCCCTCCGCGTAGATAGCCCTTTCGTTCAAAAGCTCGGCCCGCGCGTTCAAGAGTCCAGCCGCTCGAAATCCTATTCTGCAGCCACGTCGACACGACGTGGCTGTTTTGTCTTTCACCGCTCTCCAACGAGGACTGCAATGCGCGCTCATCGCTTCATCATCCGGTTCACCGCGGTTGCCGCGGCACTCACTCTCAACGCGTGCGCGATGTTCATGCGTCCGCCGGAGAATCTCGACTACTCGCGCACGCGGACGAGCGAGTCCGGCGCCTATCGCGCGACGATTCACCCGCAGGGCGACAGCATCCCACAGGGCAAGCTCCATCGCTGGACGCTGCACCTCGAGACGGCGAGCGGGCTGCCGGTGGACAGCGCGACGATCGCCGTCGACGGCGGAATGCCGCAGCACGGTCACGGACTGCCGACGAAGCCGCGCGCGACGCGCGCGCTCGGCAACGGCGACCATCTCATCGAAGGGATGAAGTTCAACATGGGCGGCTGGTGGGTCGTGAAGTTCCGCGTCGCCGGCGCGCCGGGAACGGACTCGCTGGTCTTCAATCTCAAGCTGTAATCACCGCCGTCGCGACATCCACCAGAGCTCCGTCCATGTCATCTATCGCCGTCTTCCGTCTCGTGATGCTGCTCGTGCCGGCGAGCGCGGGCATCTTCGCCTGCGGGTTCGATACGTATGCCGCGCAGCATCACCTGGCGCGCAACATCGGGCCGTGGACCGCCGAGGAGCGCGCGACGCTTCGATCGCTGTCCCTCTCGTCGCTGGCGCCGCTCGCGCCCGACCCGTCGCATCGCTATGCCGATGATCCGGCGGCGGCCGCGCTTGGACGCGCGCTGTTCTTCGACATGAAGCTGAGCGGGAACGGCAAGGTGTCGTGCGCGAGCTGCCACGTGCCGGAGAAGGACTTCCAGGACGGCACACCGCTCGGGCGCGGCGTCGGCACGACCGGACGTCGCACAATGCCGATCGCCGGCAGCGCGCACGGCGCCTGGTTCTTCTGGGATGGTCGCACGGACAGCCAGTGGGCGCAGGCGCTCGGCCCGCTCGAGAGCGCGGTCGAACATGGTGGAACGCGGACGCAGTACGCGCGGGTGATCGCCGATCACTATCGCGACGAATACACGAAGGTGTTCGGGGCGCTGCCGAACCTCGATGGTCTGCCGGCGCAGGCAGGACCGGTCGTCGACGACACCCGCCGAGCTGCCTGGGAACACATTCCCGTCGTGCGTCGCGATCAGATCTCGCAGGTGTATGCGAACATCGGCAAGGCGATCGCCGCGTACGAGCGGCGTATCCAGTACGGACCATCGCGCTTCGATCGCTACGTCGACGCCGAGCTGTCACGCCGGCCGCACACCGCCGGCGATGCCTTCTCGAGGGATGAAGAGGCCGGCTTGCGTTTGTTCATTGGAAAGGCGAGCTGCGTGAACTGCCACAACGGCGCGCTGTTCACGGACGACCACTTCCACAACACCGGCGTGCCGAATGCCACCGCGAGCGTGGACAGCGGTCGGAGCGTCGGCGTTCGGCAAGTGCTGAATGGCGAGTTCAATTGCACGAGCCGCTACAGCGACGCCAGGGCCGATGCATGCGACGAGCTGCGCTTCACCGTCTCCGACGGCGCCGAGCTGGTGCACGCATTCAAGACACCGTCGCTCCGCAACGTCGCGACGCGCGCGCCGTACATGGACGCCGGTCAGATCGGAACGCTGGATGATGTGATCTCACACTACGACGCCGCCCCGAGGTCCCCCGTGGGACACAGCGAGTTGAAGCCGCTGCGGCTCACGGCGAAGGAGCGCGAACAGATCGTCGCGTTCCTCAAGACGCTGAGCGGCCCGACTACTATCTCCACCCGTTGAGCTGCCGGGATGGAGAAAATACAAAAACGCCGATGCGATGAGCATCGGCGTTTTGTACGTCACTAGTACC
>CBHWBX010000022.1:0-18196 GCA_966111935.1 uncultured Gemmatimonadaceae bacterium | reverse complement strand
CGAGGGACTCGCCTTCTCGACGCTCAAGGAGAGCGAAGACGGCGAGTGGATGGTCGTGCGCTGCGTGAATCTCTGCGACGAGCCGGTCGCCGGACGCTGGGAGCTGCCGTTCGAGCCGACCGAAGTGCGACTGGCGCGTCTTGATGAAACTGATGTTAAAGAAATATCAACGATCGCGCGGGCCATCGCCTTCGAGGCTCAGCCTCGTGAGATCCTGACCTTCCTCGTGCGCTAGGCGCGGTCGCGAAGCGTTGCCGTCCCGGCTTCGCCCGCCAGACGATCGCGGAGCGCATCGCCGAGCAGGGTACAGGCGAGGACGGTCGCGATCAGGGCGAGTCCCGGGGCAATCGCAACCCACGGCGCGGCGACGATCAGGTCCCGTCCGCCCGCGATCATGTTCCCCCAGCTCGGGCGCGGCGGCTGGATTCCGAGTCCAAGGAAGGACAAGCCGCTCTCGAGCAGGATCGCGTTGCCGACGCCGAGCGTCGTCGCGACAATCGCCGGGCCGATCGCGTTTGGCAGCGCGTGGCGCAAAAGCACGCGCACCGATGACGCCCCAAGCGCCGTCGCCGAGTCCACGAACGGCTGTGTGCGCACGCCGAGCAGCTCGGCGCGCACCAGTCGTGCAACACCCATCCAGCCGGTCGCGATCAGAACGATCACGACCGTCGCGAGACCCGGCTGCCACAGCGCCGCACAGACCAGCAGCAGGACGAGCCGTGGAAGCGCGAGCAGAGCATCCGCCACCGCCATCAACACCCAGTCCACCGCGCCGCCGACCCATGCTGCGACCGCACCGACGATCGTGCCGAGCGCACTGGCGAGCAGCGACCCCGCGAGTCCAACGGCGAGCGAGATGCGTCCGGCGAGCATCATGCGCACGAACAGATCGCGACCGAATCGGTCGGTGCCAAGGAGGTGAAACGCCCCGTGAACGTCGCGCGAGAAGGGTGGGAGCAGCCGCAGAGCGAGCACGTCGCCGATCGCCAGCGGATCCTGCGACGAGAAGGCCGGTACGAGCCACGTCGCGAGGGCGAGGAGGAGCAATAGCCCACCGGCGATGCGTGAGATCGAGACGCGTCTCATGCGCGCCGCCGGGGATCGACGAGCGGGAGCGCGAGGTCGCCGGCGAGATTCGCGAGCAGGACGATCGTCGAATAGACGGCCGCCGCGCCCATCACGAGCGGATAGTCGCGCGCGACGATCGCGTTGACCATCACACGCCCCATCCCCGGCCACGCGAACACCGCTTCGACGAAGATCGATCCCGCAACGAGGCCCGGCAGCGACAGCGCGAACAACACGACGAGCGACGGCAGCACGGTCGCGAGCACGTGACGGAAATACACCCGCCGCGGCGTCGCTCCCTTCGCGCGTGCCGTCCGTACGAAATCCTGCCCGAGCACGTCGGCAATGCTCGAGCGCGAGAAGCGCGCGATTCCCGCGGCGCCGACCGCCGCGAGAATCGTCACCGGGAGCACGGCATGGCGTAGGACGTCGCCGAGCGCCGCCAGGCCGTGCAACTCGAGTCCCGGTGAACGAATGCCGAACGCGGGAAGCCGGAGCCACAGCGGAAAACCCCACGCCGCCGCGCCATAGGTGAACACCGCCACGAGGGCGAGCGCGAGCCAGAAGCTCGGTGCGGCGTAGACGAGCGTCGTGAGCACCGTGAGCCAATGGTCGAGCGGACGCCCACGGCGCACCGCCTGCACCATGCCGATCGGCACGCCGACGAGGAAGGTCAGGAGCAGCGACGCCGCGCCGAGACCGATCGAGATCGGCAGGGCATCGCGAAGGACCGTGGTCACCGGCTGGGCGAGCGAAAAGCTCTGGCCGAGGTCTCCATGCAGCAGGCCGACCAGCCAGCGTGCATATTGAACGGCCATGGATTGGTCGAGACCCAGGGCGGCCCGAATGCGCGCCGCGTCGGCGGCGGTCGCCGAGGGCGGCACGAGAAACGTCGCGGCGTCACCCGGCGCGAGCCGGATGAGCGCGAACGTGATCGTCAGCACGAGCCAGAGCAGGAGAATGGCGCCGCCCAGCCGGCGCAGCACGGCGCGAGGATGCACGCGTTGAACCTGCATCGACGCGCGATCCTGTCAACGTGTGCGCTGCTCACGCTCGGCTGTTTCACGCCCGCTCGTCCCACCGACGTCGCCGTGTATGCGTCGGGAACCGACCTCGAGTCCGGCAATCCGCTCGTGACGGTGCACTCGCTGTCGCGCCAGATCCAGCGCTACGCCCTGTTCGTCACACTCGCGCGCTACGACGCCGCGCTCGCGCCGTCGCCCTACTTCGCGTCGCGGTGGGACTGGACGCCGGACCATCGCACGCTCGCGCTGCATCTCGTGACCGGACTGCGCTGGCACGATGATTCGCTGACGACGGCGCGCGCCGTCGCGTTCACGATCGACGCCGCGCGCGATCCCGCGACGGGGTACTGGCGCGCCGCCGATCTCGCCGCCGTCGATTCCGTTCGCGCGACCGACGACAGCACCGCGACGCTCTATTTCCGAACACCGCAGGCGGCATTTCCGCTCGTGCTCTGCGAGCTGCCGATCGTGCCGGCGCATCTCCTCTCAGCGGTGCCGCGCGCCGACATGCGCCGCGCGCCGTTCAACCTCGCGCCGGTCGGCAACGGGCCCTTCCGCTTCGTCGAGCGGCGGGCGGGATCGCGGTGGGCCTTTCGGCGCAACGCGGCATTTCCACCGGCGCTCGGCGGACCTCCCCGTTTGAACGGGCTCGTCGTCGCGGTCGTCGATGAGCCGACGACGAAGTTTGCCGGGCTCGCGAGCGGTGAGCTCGACGTCGCCGGCATCGCCCCGACGATGGCTTCGCTCGCCTCGCGGGACCGATCGCTGCGCGTCGTCGACTATCCGATCCTGTTCTCCACGGGCATCACCTTCAACGTCCAGAAACCGCCGTTCGACGACGCGCGCGTTCGGCGCGCCATTTCGGAGTCGATAGATCGTCGCCGAATCGTCGATGCCGCACTGGCGGGCTACGGCACGGCGGCGAGTGGACCGGTGCCGCCCGAGAGTCCGTATGCATTGCGCGGGACCGTCGCCCCGAATCCCCGTGGCGCCGACGCGTTGTTTGACAGCGCGGGCTGGAAACGCGCCGCGAACGGCGCCCGCATGCGCGACGGCCGCCCGCTCACGCTCGAGCTGCTCACGGTGGGGAGCGGCGACAACGCGCTCGAGCAGCTCGTCCAGGCCGACCTCGCGGCACGCGGCATCCGTGTCACGATCCGTCAGGTGGAGCTCGGCACCTTCCTCACTGAAGCGCGGGCGCCGCGCAAGCGCTTCGATGCACTCGTGTCCGGTGTTCCCGGTGACATCTCGCTGTCGTTCCTCGCCTCGATGTTCGAGAGCCGGCAGGCGGGCGGTGCGCTCGACTACTCCGGATTCCACGACCCGAAGCTCGACGCGCTCTTCGCCGCGACGCGCGCCGCGCCGAACGATTCGGCGCGCGTGGATGCGTGGCGCGCCGTGCAGCGGTTGCTCGACGACGCGGCGCCCGTCGTGTGGATCTATCACTCGCGCGGACTCCAGGGATTGTCGGCGCGACTCGCGAACGTGACGATGGACCTGCGCGGCGAGATGCCGACGCTCGCGCAATGGTCGCTCGACAATCACTCCGCCGTCGCGATCGCGCGCCAATGAGTATTCTCATATCGACGGACGCTCTCGCCGCGCGTCAGGCGATCGTCGCCGGCCCGCTCGCGCCGCTCGCCGCGTCGCTCGCCGGCGATGTTGTGCCGTTGCTCGGCCGCGAGCTGTACATCCCGACCGAAAAGGCATTGCTCTCGCGCGAGGGTGGTCGCTGCCCGCGCGACGGAACGCTGCTCGACTTCGATCCGTTCGAGCCGCACGAACATCGCTGTCCGCTCTGTGGCGAGGTGTATCGCGGCGAGCTGCATGATCGGTTCTGGATCTACTGGTATCAGCTCTGGCTTGCCGAGCGCGCCGTGCATGCGGTCGCCCTCGCGGCGGTCGGCGCGGAGGATCGCTTTCTGCCCCTCGCGCGCGACATCCTCGCGGGATACGCCGAGCGGTACGATCGCTACCCGAACGTCGACAACGTCCTCGGACCGACGCGGCTCTTCTTCAGCACATACCTCGAGTCGATCTGGCTGCTCCAGATCTGCATCGCCGCCGACCTCCTCGGCGGCCGCGACGCGTCGCTCGTCGACACCGTGCGCGAGAGGATCATCGCGCCGAGCCGGGAGATCATCGCGCAGTACGACGAGGGCGGATCGAATCGCCAGGTCTGGAACGAGGTCGCGCTCCTCGCGTCGTCGTTGATGCTTGGCGATCTAGCCGGCGCGCGGCGCGCGGTGAGCGGTCCGTCGGGCATCGTCGCGCAGCTCACCAACGGGCTGCTCACCGACGGCACCTGGTACGAGGGCGAGAACTACCATCTCTTCGCGCACCGCGGACTCTGGTACGGCGTGACGATGGCCGAGAACGCGGGGATCGCGCTTCCCGCGGAGCTCGTCGCGCGATTCGAGACCGGTTTCCGTACGCCCTTCGCGTCGGCGCTGCCGGACTTTACGCTGCCGTCGCGGCGCGACTCGCAGTACGCGATCTCGCTTCGGCAGTGGCGTATCGCCGAACACTGTGAGCTCGGTTTCGCGCGCCGCACCGATCCGGTGCTCGCCGGTGCGCTCGCGCGAATGTACGAGCCCGGCCACGCTCGGCATGAGACAGGTCGTCGGCGTTCATCGGCCGACGTCGAGCGGAACGCACGCTCATCGTCGCTCACTCGTGCCGATCTTTCGTGGCGTGCGCTGCTCTTCGCGTGCGCGGAGCTTCCGGCCGCGGACGTCGTCGCGCCTCCGTCGGCGCTGCTCGACGCGCAGGGCCTCGCCGTGTTTCGCCGCGACGAGGGCAGGACATACGTCTCGCTCGACTACGGCCATTCCGGCGGCGGTCATGGACATCCCGATCGCCTCAACGTCATCCTCGCCGTCGACGACGTGCGCTGGCTCGACGACTTCGGGACGGGATCGTACGTCGATCCATCGCTGCACTGGTATCGCAGCACCCTCGCCCACAACGCGCCGCTCTTCGACGGACATTCGCAGCTGCGCGTCGACGGCTCGCTCCTCGCCTACGACGAGCGCGGCGACGCCGGTTGGATTCATGCCGTCGCCGATGAGGTTGCGACGGGCGTGACCGCCGAGCGCACGCTCGTCGTGATGCCGTCGTATGTGGTGGATGTGATCAGCTGGGACGCCGAATCGGATGTCCTGTTCGACCTTCCTCTGCATGCGCCGCTCGAGATCGTTGCGCCGAGTGTGGTGCGTAAGTCCGAGCCGCTCGCCGGAGGAGAGGGGACCGAAGACGGATTCCGTTTCGTGCGCGACACGAGCGTCGAGCGCGTCGATGCCGGAGCCGACGTCAGCGCGCGCGCGTCGGGTGGAGCGCCGACGCTCGACCTCTTCGCGTCGGCGTCGCCCCCGACCGACTGGTGGCGGGGCGTTGCTCCCGGCGCGCCGGGAAAGGGAGAGCACACGTTCCGGATCGTGCGCGCCCGTGGCGCGGTCGGAGACCTGCGCCGCGGTTGGTCGTGGCGGGGCGACGTCGTGTCGGCGGCCTGGATGAACGACCGCCTCGTCGTCGCCCTGGCGAACGGTGCGGTGCATACGCATCGCTCCAGCGGCCAGCGCTGGCAGATCGACGTCGAATCCGCCGACGGCGCGCGGGCGATCGAGCTCGCCGGCGCGATCGTCGCTCCCCTCGACGCGCCCAGGAAAGCGGAAATCGCCGGACGTCCGTCGCTGCGCGTCCCGCTGGACGGTCGGCCGCTCGTGCTCTCCCTTACCGAGTCGCATTATCGTCGATCGGAACAGTCCTGGGCCGAGGCGGGGGAGCCCGCGGCGACGGTATCGATTCGCTGGACCGGGCAGTCCACCGAGATCGACGTCGACGTGCTCGCGAGCGAGCGGACCTTCGCGCCCGCCGATGCGACGAACATCTACGACAACGAGTTCGCTGACGTGAACGGCGATGGTGTCGAGCTGTTCGTCGAGACCGACGATGGTCTCGCCGGATGGATGCTCGTCCCCGAGCTCGAGCCGTCCGATGTGCGCATGCGCCCGATCGAAGGGTGGACGGCACCCGTTTCGATCAGCGCGGCCTGGGAGCCCACCGCCTCCGGCTATCACATGAACATCTCGCTCCCCGGCGACGCCCCCGTGCGGTCGCTCGACGTCATCGTCAACGAGATGCCGCGCGGCCGCCTGCGCCGCCGCGGCCAGCTCGTGCTCAGCGGTGGAGCAGGGGAATTCGTGTATCTTCGCGGTGACCGTCACGAACCCCATCGTCTCATCCCACTCGATCTCACTGATGTCTGATTCGCTTCTCGCGTCGATCGTCGTCGTTCTCTTCGAGCCGCAGGATCCCGTGAACATCGCCGCGACGATTCGCGCGATGAAGAACATGGGGGCGAGCCGTCTCCGGCTCGTGCGGCCGGTCGAATACGACGTCTATCGTCTCGAGGGAGTCGCCCACAACACCATGGACGTCATCGAGCGGATCGAGACCTTCGATTCGTTCGACGCCGCCGTCGCCGACTGCGTTCGCGTCGTCGGGTTCACGGCGCGTCGCCGTGCGGCGAATCGGCGCATCATCGACCCGAAGCAGGCCGCGGCCGAGCTCCTCGAGCTTGCCCCCGAAGGGCCGGTCGCCCTCGTGTTCGGACGTGAGGACAGCGGACTGCCGAACGAGATTCTCGATCGCGTCCACGCCGCCGTCACCATCCCGACGACCGAGCATGCGTCGCTCAACCTCGCGCAGGCGGTGCTCATCGGGTGCTACGAGCTGCATCTCGCCGCCGACGACGCCACACGCACGCTCGCGCCGCCGCGCAAGGACGCACCGCCGCCGACCAACGAGCAGTTCGAGCAGTTCTTCGCCGATACCGAGCAGTCGCTCGCCGCGATCCAGTTCTTCAAGACGCGGTATCCGGAGCACATCATGCGGACGCTCCGCTCGCTCACCTTCCGCGCCTCGCCGAACTCGCGCGAGCTCTCCCTCCTGCGGGCGATGGCCATCGAAGTGCGGAACTACCTCAAGCGCATCGGGCACAACAGCACGACGTCATCCTGACCGCGAAGTGCGAAGGACGCCTCTCCCGCCCGGAGAAAGGGATCCTTCCCCTTCGCTACGCTCCGGGTCAGGATGACGCTATGTTGTACCATGCCATTCGGACGCTTTTTCGGTGGCGACAAGCCGAAACCGGCCGCGCCACCACAGGACGCTGCACTCGACGACAATGACGCGTCGCTCGCCGACGACGTCGAGCCCGAGTCGATTCCCGCCGAGCACGACGACGCCGACTGGTTGATGCGCGCGCGCGCCGTCATGCCGACCGGCGCATCCACCGGCAGCAAACGCGTCGAAGCGCTCTACGGCGCGTCCGACGCGACCGGACCCACGCACTTCCAGCAAGCCGTCGGCGCGCGGATCATCGACGTCGACGGGAACGAGTACGTCGACTGCACGATGGCACTCGGCTCCGTCGCGCTCGGATATGCCGAGCCGAACGTGACGCGCGCCGTCGTCGATGCGATCGCCGCCGGCAACGTGTCGGGACTCTCGCACTTCCGCGAGGTCGATCTCGCCGAGCGTCTCTGCGGCGTGATCCCGTGCGCGGACAAGGTCCAGTTCCTGAAGACCGGCGCCGAAGCGATTGCCGCCGCTGTGCGCATCGCCCGGACCTACACGGCGCGCGACGTCGTGATCGCCAGCGGTTACTTCGGCTGGCTCGACTGGTGCTCCGATGACACGCTGGGTGTGCCCGAGGGGACGAAGCGCGCGATCCGTCGCGTCGCCTGGGACGACGTCGCGGCGCTCGAGCGTGCGGTGTCCGAGGTCGGATCCTCGCTCGCCGCGATCGTCATCGAGCCGGTCGTCGAGCGGCTGCCGTCGAATGCGTGGATCACCCGCGCCCGCGAGCTCGCGACGCAGGCCGGCGCCTGTCTCATCTTCGACGAGATCAAGACCGGCTTCCGTCTCAAGACCGGCGGCTATCAGGCCTACGCGGACATCGTCCCCGACCTCGCGGCGTTCGGCAAGGCGATGGCGAACGGTTTCCCGCTCGCCGCGGTGATGGGCGACCGCGACGTGATGGACGCGGCGCGAAAGACCTGGATCTCGTCGACGCTCGCCAGTGAGTCGTCGGCGATCGCCG
This sequence comes from uncultured Gemmatimonadaceae bacterium, assembly GCA_966111935.1. Taxonomy (GTDB): domain Bacteria; phylum Gemmatimonadota; class Gemmatimonadetes; order Gemmatimonadales; family Gemmatimonadaceae; genus JAQBQB01. The sequence goes on along the minus strand of CBHWBX010000022.1, from coordinate 9,997 downwards.
CGGCGTCGGCCGTGCTGAGCTGGCACGACCAGGCGGACATCTGCGAATCGCTGTGGAGCATCGGCGGCGAGATTCGCGGCGCGATGCAGTCGGCGATCGAAGCGAGCGGCGTCGGCGGCATCACCGTCGACGGGCTCGATCCGATGTGGATGCTGCGCTTCGATTCCCCCGCGCGTGAGACGCGTTTCCTCGAGTTGGCGACGCAGAACGGCGTGCTCTTCAAGCGCGGCGCCTACAACTACGCGGCGCTCGCCCACGACGAAGACGCGATCCGCGCGATCGAGGCCGGTGCGAGCGGCGCGCTCGTCGCGCTGCGCGACGAGGAAGCCGCCGGGTGAGCGGCGGCTTCCTCATCGACGCGCACGCCCACTTCTATCACGAGCGCGCGGGGCGCGCCGATTGGGCCGACGTCAACGCCGCGCGCCTCCGCGCCGGCGAGACGATGGGCATCACCTATCACGTCGCGTCGATCCTCGGCAGCTACGGATTCTCTTCGCCGACATATTTCCCGTCGCCCGTCGATGTGACGCACGGCAACGACGCGATGCAGGCGTTGTGCGACGCCGAGCCGGATCGCGTGCGGATGTTCGTCACCGTGAATCCGAATCACACCCAGCACGCGCTCGACGAGATCGAGACGCACGTGAAGCGCGGCGCGATCGGGATCAAGCTCCTCGCCAGCCGCCGCGCCGACGATCCGCTCCTCGATCCGATCGCCGAGGTCGGCGCGGACTACGGGCTGCCGATCCTGCATCACATCTGGCAGCACCGCACCCGCGAGTGGCCGTCGCAGGAGATCTCCGACGGCACCGACCTCGCGCGCCTCGCGACGCGCCACCCGAAGGCGACGTTCATCCTCGCGCACATCGGCGGCGGCGGTGACTACATGCACACGTTCCCGGCCGTGCTCGACACGCCGAACATCTACCCCGACCTCTCCGGCTCCGGCGTCGATCGCGGCATGCTCGACTCGGCACTGGAGTGGCTCGGCCCCCAGCGGCTCCTCTGGGGCTCCGACCTCACCATGTGCACCGGCCTCGCCAAGCTCCGCGCCCTCGAGGTGATCGGCGTCGGCGAGGCCGATCTCGAGGACATCCGCTGGCGCAATGCCGCCCGAATCTTCCCGCCCCACGCCTTTCCGCGCTGTACTCGCGATCCCCGATCCCCGATCCCCGATCCGCGATGATCGACGTCAACACGCTCATCGGCCCGTATCCGTTTCGCTACGTGCCGCACCCGGATCCCGAGATCCTCGTGCGCGTGCTCGACCGCGAACAGATCGATGCGGCCTGGGTCGGGCATCTGCCGTCGGCGTTCTATAGAGATCCGTCGAAGGGCAATGAGAGTTTGCTGAAGGCGCTGGCCCCCTTCGCCGATCGGCTGCTGCCGGTCCCGGCGATCCGTCCCGACTGGCCGCTCTGGGAGCGAACGCTCGCCGATGCGAAGAATGCCGGCGCGCCGGCAATCCGCGTCTATCCGCCGCAATGGTCGATGGGCCCTCACGACGCGCGGCTGCGCGAGCTCGCGATCGCCGCGGGGGAGCAGGGGATGGCGATCCTCCTCACGACCCGCTTCGAGGATCTGCGGCAGCGGCATCCGATGGACAGCGCCGGGGACCTGAGCGCGGCGGCGGTACGCGCGCTCGCGCGTGCCGGCGACGCCGTGCGGATCGTCCTCACCGCCGCCGGCCGCGAGATGATCGAGGAGATCCACTGGAGTCTCACTCCCGACGAGCAGCGGCGCATCTTCTATGACTTCTCGTGGGTCTGGGGACCGCCCGAGGATCACCTCGCGAAGCTGTTCACGACGATCGGCGCCGAGCGGTTCGTCTTCGGCACGCACTGGCCGATGCGCCTCACGCAGACGCCGCGCGCGAACCTGGAGCTGTTGCCGGAGGCGCTGCGCGGCATGCGTCTCGCGGACGCCGCGGCGATTTTCGCGGGCCGATGACGATGTCGCACGCGCGCCACGCATTTCGAAGCCGGTGCGATTATGATTAGCACGCGGCTGAACAGCGCTCTGGCCGTGCTCGTCACTTGCGTGCGGTATCCGGTCCCATCAGATTTCCCGGCCAGCCGGGCGCCTTGTGAATTTGTTCACAAGGGCCGGCTCCCTCGTTTTTCAAAACTCACCCCATCGCGATGACCAAGCGAAGGAAGTGGACCGCCATCCCGGGACTCCTCGTCCTGGCCGTCGGCGCCGTTATGCTTTCTGCATACAGCGGTGCCTCCTCTTCGCAAAACAGTTCTCCCGTTCAACCGATCGCGTTTCCGCACCCGGTCCACGTGCAGAAGCTCGGGATGAACTGTCTCTATTGCCACAACGCGGCGAACAAGTCGATGGATCCGGGCCTCCCGGCCGTCTCGACCTGCGTCGGTTGCCACAACATGATCGGCCCCGATCGTCCGGCGTCTGACCTCGGCCCCGCTCGCAAGAGCGCCGAGATCCAGAAGCTCTATCAGTATGCGGACATCAAGGGCGTCGGCGCGGGCATGGGCCCGAACGCCAAGCCGATCCCCTGGGTGCGCATCCACAAGGTGCCGGAGTACGTCCACTTCCCGCACACCCGCCACGTCAACGCCGGCGTCACCTGCCAGACCTGTCACGGCCAGATCCAGAAGATGGATCGCGTCTATCAGTACGCGAGCCTCAACATGGGCTGGTGCGTCAGCTGTCACGTGAACGGCTATAGCCCCAAGGAAGGCCAGGAAGCTGCCGGCTACACGCCCCAGCAGACCCAACCTGGGGAGGCGGTGGCCGTCGCTGCTGCGGCTGCGTCGTCGGGCGAACGCAAGAAGGCGCGCTACGACTGCGCGAACTGCCACTACTAATATGAGCTCAGACACGAAGCCCGCCGGCGTCAAGCGCCGCGAATTCCTCAAGGTCCTCGGCGTCGGTGGTGCCGCGGTTTCCGCCGCTGCCTGCTCCGAGGATACGGGAAAGCTCATCCCATATCTCGTCTCGCCCGACCAGACGGTCCCGGGCGTTTCGACGTACTATGCCACCGTCTGTCGTGAGTGCGTCGCCGCGTGCGGCGTCATCTCCGAGACTCGCGACGGTCGCGTCATCAAGCTGGAAGGCAACGTCGACCACCCGCTCAGCAAGGGCGCGCTCTGCGCCCGCGGGCAGGCGGCGCCGCAGGGCCTCTACAACCCGGATCGCTTCCGCACCCCGATGGTCAACGAGGGTGGCACGTGGAAGGCGATCACCTGGGATGATGCGGTCACGCGTCTCGCCACCGCCGTCGGTTCGGCGCGCGGCAAGGCATCGGTGTTCCTCAATCAGCACGAGACGGGCAGCTTCCCGCGCTTCCTCGACAGCTGGCTGTCGTCGATGGGCCTCGCGCCGCACATCAGCGTCGATGCCGAGGTCGATCAGGCGGCCATCGAAGCCAACCGTCGCAGCTACGGTGTCGCGTGGCCGAGCTACAGCTTCAAGGATGCGAAGCTGATCATCTCGTTCGGCGCCGACTTCCTCGACAACTGGGGCCCGAGCGTCATTCAGCAGCTCGACTTCGCCGATGCGCGCGCCAAGCTCGATCAGGCGCCGCGCTTCGTCTACGTCGGACCCCGCCGCTCCCTCACCGGCCTGAACGCCGACGAGTGGATCGCGTGCAAGCCGGGCTCGGAGCTCTCGATCGCCAACGCGCTCGCGGGCAAGGGCAGCATCGAGCAGGCGGCCACCGACTCCGGCGTGCCGGCCGCGCAGCTCCAGCGTCTTGCCGCCGAGCTTTCCTCGGCGAAGCCGGTCCTCGCGCTCTCCGGTGTGACCGGCGACAACGCGCTTGACACGGCGCTCGCCGTCGCCGCGCTCAATCAGGCGAACGGTGCCGTCGGCGTCACGATCAAGCCGTCGCAGCCGATCACGGCGTACGAAGGCATCGCCTCCACGGCGCAGCTCCTCGGCGCTGTCGAGCAGATGCGCGCGGGCTCGGTCGGCATCGCGTTCGTGCGCGGTGTGAACCCGGCCTACACGCTGCCGAAGACGGCGAACTTCGCCGAAGCGTTCAATAAGGTGCCGGTGCGCATCTCGTTCTCGTCCTTCCCGGACGAGACGACGGAGCTCTGCAACCTCATCATCCCGGATCTCCACTCGCTCGAGCAGTGGGGCGACGCGGAGTCGGTCCGCGGCACGATCGGTCTCCAGCAGCCGGCGATGGATCCGGTGTTCGAGGCGATCAAGGGCTCGACCGCCGACGCGCTCATTCTCGCGGCGAAGAATCCGGTCGGCAGCTACCGCGAGTGGCTGATGGCGCAACTCCCCGGTGGCAAGGCGGCGGTCGCTGCCGCGCTGCCGAAGGGCGTGATGGCCGGCACCCTCCCGGCGCGCACTGTTGCCGCCGCGGCGCCGGTGCAGCGCCAGGCGCCGAACGTCGGCTCGGGTGACTTCACGCTCGTCACGTATCCGCACGCCCTCCTCGGTGACGGCCGCGGCGCGAACAAGCCGTGGCTCCAGGAGCTGCCCGATCCGGTCGCGAAGGTCGCGTGGAGCTCGTGGGTCGAGATTCACCCGGAGACCGCGCGCCGCCTCGGCATCGATCGCGGCGACGTGCTCGAGATCAAGACTGCCGCGGGCACGGTGAAGGCTCCGGCTTTCCCGTACCTCGGCGTTCACAAGGACACCGTCGCGATCCCGCTCGGCCAGGGCCACCGGTCGACGGCCAAGATGGGCATGTTCGACTGGAAGAAGGATTCGAAGACGATCCAGTGGGGCTACGGTCGTTATTCGCGCGACACCGGCATCAACGCGCTCGACCTGCTTCCGGTCGGCGTGGACGCCGCGGGTGGGCTCATGCTCACCGGCATGAAGGCGTCGATCTCGAAGACCGGCGATAACGTCACCCTGCCGAGCACCGAAGGTTCGGCGCGTCAGCACGGCCGTGGCATCGCGCAGGCGATCGAGGCCGCGGATCTGAACAAGCCGGCGACGCACGAGGGCGGGGAAGAGCACGAGTCGCTTCCGGGCGACGCGAGCCATGCGTTCCTCCCGGGCCTCCGCTCGCCGGTTGCGGCGGACGCGCAGGGTGACCTCGGCTCGCCGACGGCCAAGGATCAGGGCAAGAACAAGGGCCTGTATGATCCGAACGACATTCGCGGCATGGCGAAGCGTCGTTGGGCGATGACGATCGACCTCGCGCGCTGCACGGGCTGCTCGGCGTGCGTCACGGCGTGCTACGCCGAGAACAACATCCCGACCGTCGGCGCGGCGTGGCAGAATGCCACCGTCTGGGCCGATGCGCGCCCGGGCTTCAACATCGAGCGCGGCCGCGAGATGAACTGGATTCGTCTCGAGCGCTACTTCGAGGGCAACCCGGACGGGAAGTTCGGCGAGGACTTCGAGACGCGCTTCGTGCCGATGATGTGCCAGCACTGCGGCAACGCCCCGTGCGAGCCGGTCTGTCCGGTGTACGCGACGTACCACGCGCCGGACGGCCTGAACGTTCAGGTCTACAACCGCTGCGTCGGCACCCGCTATTGCTCGAACAACTGCCCGTACAAGGTTCGTTACTTCAACTGGTTCGGCTACGGCGAAGAGGATCGCAAGCAGTACGCGTTCCCGGAGCCGCTCAACTGGCAGCTCAACCCGGACGTCACCGTCCGCGGCAAGGGCGTCATGGAGAAGTGCTCGTTCTGCGTGCAGCGCATCCGCGAGTCGGAGAACCGCGCGGCCGCCGAACATCGCGATCTCCACGCCGACGAGTTCACGACGGCGTGCGCCCAGGCCTGCCCGAGCCGCGCCATCACCTTCGGTGATGCGGCGGATCCGAGCTGGTCGGTCGCGCAGCTCGCCGAGGATCGCCGTGCGTATCACGTGTTCGACGAGCTCAATACCTTCACCGCGGTGGTGTACTTGAAGAAGGTCAACCATTCGGCCGGCGCTGCTGCGCCGCGGGCATAAGGAGCGCGCGACATGGCAACGTCTGCTCCGGTCCAACGGCCGAATATCCCGACCGCCGCGGTTCGCTTCCCGGCGGTGAAGAGCTACGAGCAGGTCGACAACGAGCTGACCTCCACGCTCGGCCCGTCGCTCGGCTGGTTCGCGGCGCTCGGTCTCGCGATCCTCTGCATGCTCGTCGGTGCGGCGACCTGGACCTACCAGATCCACGAAGGCCTCGGCGCCGCCGGCTACCAGCCGCCGGTGATGTGGGGTGTGTACATCATCACCTTCGTGTTCTGGGTCGGTATCGGTCACGCGGGTACGCTGATCTCCGCGATTCTGTATCTCTTCCGCGCCGGTTTCCGAACGTCGATCTATCGCGTGTCGGAAGCGATGACGGTGTTCGCGGTCATGACGGCAGGTCTGTTCCCGATCCTGCACCTTGGCCGCCCGTGGAAGTTCTTCTACCTGATTCCGTATCCGAACTGGCGCCTGCTGTGGCCGAATCCGAAGTCGCCGCTCGTGTGGGACGTGTTCGCGATTCTGACGTACCTCACGATCTCGAGCACCTTCCTCTACATCGGTCTGATTCCGGACATCGCGATCCTCCGTGATCGCGAGAAGAACCCGGTGCGCAAGTCGATCCTCGCCATGCTCGCCCTGGGCTGGCGGAACTCGGATCGCGAATGGCGGCACTTCACGCGCGCGTACCTGTTCCTCGCCGCCTTCGCGACGCCGCTCGTGCTCTCCGTGCACTCGGTCGTGTCGTTCGACTTCGCGATGGCGCTGACGCCGGGCTGGCACGCGACGATCTTCCCGCCGTACTTCGTCGCGGGCGCGATCTTCTCGGGCATCGGCATGGTGTTCACGATCGCCATCCCGCTGCGCAAGGCGTTCAAGCTCGAGCACTACATCACGCTGAACGACATCGACGCGGCGGCGAAGCTCTGCCTCTTCACGTCGCTCGTCGTCGGCCTCGCCTACCTGACCGAGTTCCAGGTCGCGTGGATGAGCGGCAACAAGTTCGAGCAGGACTACTTCTGGAACCGCGTCTTCGGCCAGTGGGCGTGGGCCGCGTGGATCATGCTGATCTGCAACATGGTCCTGCCGCTGTCGCTCTTCTCGCAGAAGCTTCGCCGCAACACGACGTGGCTGTTCATCCTCTCGCTGTTCATCAACCTGGGGATGTGGTTCGAGCGCTTCGTCATCGTCGTGCCGTCGCTGTCGCACGAGTTCGAGCCGTGGCAGTGGGGCACCTACCGTCCGACCTGGGTCGACTACGGCATTCTGCTCGGCTCGTTCGGCTGGTTCTTCATGTGGTTCCTGCTGTTCATCAAGCAGCTCCCGGTGATGGCGATCATGGAGATCAAGGAAGTCGTGCCGCCGCGCCTGAAGCACTACCATGCGCCGAATCCGCACGACACGACTGAAGGCGTCGTCGATCCGGGCAACACCGGCCTTATCGAGGGGACTCACTGATGCAGGGCGTCCTCGGTGCATTCCACGAGCTCGACAGCGCGCTCGACGCGATCCACGAGCTGAAGAAGCAGAAGCTCGGCGACATCACGGTGTTCACGCCGACGCCGCGCCACGAGTTCGAAGAGGCGATGGAGCACGGACCGTCCAAGGTCCGCATCTTCACGTTGATCATGGGCCTTGCCGGCGTGACCTTCGGCTACTGGATTCCGATCTGGATCTCGGACTACTGGCCGATCGTCGTCGGCGGCAAGCCCGTCGCGAGCTGGGTTCCGTACACCATCATTGGCTTCGAAGTCATGGTGCTCGTCGGTGGTCTGTCGACGGTGTTCGCCATGTTCGGTTTCGCTCACATTCCCCGTCTCACGATGACCGTCGGGTACGACCCGCGTTTTTCGAGCGGACACTTCGGCATCTGGGTCGAGACCTCGCCCGACGACGCCGACGCCGCGATGAACGTTCTGAAGAAGTACGGTGCAGAGGAGGTGCGTCGTGAGCGCTAAGCTGCTCAAGCTCCTCCCGCTGCTCGCGCTCGGTGCCTGCTCCTGGTTCACGGACTTCAAGCAGGAGCCGAAGATCGATCCGTGGGAGACGCCGGCGGACACGATTCCGTTCCGCGGTAACCCGCAGCTCTCCGTGCCGATCACCGGCACCTCGGCCCCGGGCTTCATGTACGATCGCCAGGCCGTGCCGGCCAGCCTCACGGCGATGGCGAACATCCCGAACCCGGTTCCCGCCGATTCGGCGTCGGTCGATCGCGGTCGCGTGCAGTACCAGATCAACTGCGCGGTTTGCCACGGCCCCTCGGGCGCGGGCATGGGCGTGGTGTCGAAGTACGGCATGTATCCGCCGGCGATCGGCACGGCGCAGAGCCCCGCCTCCGGCTACACCGACGGCTACATCTTCGCGGTCATCCGTAACGGCAAGGTCTCGATGCCCTCGTACAACCGCATCGAGGAGCACGATCGCTGGGACATCGTGAACTATCTGCGCGCGCTCCAGGGCAAGATCGGCGTGCGCACCGACACGACCCACTGCCGCCCGGGTGAGACCGGGGCGTGCGTGCCGTCGGCGTCGACGATGGGCCCGACCCGTCCGGCGCCGTTCTATCGGGCGGCGGCGATGACGGCTCCGGAAGGTGCCGCTCCGGCGGCGCCGGCCGCTGCCGATACGACCAAGAAGAGCACGCCGACCGACACCACGAAGAAGACGGAGCAACATCCGTGAGCAGCATTCATCCTCAGCGCGAGTACACGCCGGCCGAAGTCGTCGCCGCGTCGAACCGCGAGCTGCCGGCGTCGCTCAAGACGACCACGCTCGCGATGTTCGCCATCGGCGCGATCGTCTTCATCATCGGCCTGTTCGTGAATCCGGATCGCGCCTGGCGCGCGTTCCACCAGAACTGGCTCTACTTCACGGTGATCTCGAGCGCCGGCGTGACCTTCGTCGCCGTGCAGCGCATCACGACGGCCCGCTGGTCGCGCGGCATCATCCGCTTCATGGAAGCGTATGTCGCGTTCCTCCCGGTGGCGTTCGTCTTCCTGCTGCTGTCGCTCAGCTTCGGCCGCAGCCACCTGTTCTGGTGGACGACGGGTGTCTATCCGAACCCCGAGAAGGCGACGTACTACAACGGCACCTTCCTGACGCTGCGCGACATCGTCGCCGTCGCGCTGCTCAACGTGATGGGCCTCTGGTACATCTACACGTCGGTCCGTCTCGACGTCGGCCGTCTTCCCGAGTGGGGCGCGAAGTGGGCGGAAGGGATCCGCGCCCGCATGCGTTCCGGCTTCGGCGAGGAGCGTCGCGAGCTTCACTCGACGCACTCGCTCCAGGGCAAGCTCGCCGTGTTCCAGGTCCTCATCTTCGGCTTCGGCTGGTCGGTGCTGGGCTGGGACCTTTCGATGGGTCTGTCGGCACACTTCCAGAGCACGCTGTACAGCTGGTGGTTCTTCATGGGCGGCTGGCTGTGCGCGCTCATGATCCTCGCCCTCCTCGTGCGCTCGTGGAACTCGTACCTCGGCGGCGCGGACGGTCTGATCACGGAATCGCACTTCCACGATCTCGGTAAGCTCTGCTTCGCGTTCACCGCGTTCTGGGGCTACCTCACCTTCGGCCAGTACCTCGTGATCTGGTACGGCAACATGGGCGAAGAGACGTTCTTCATGCGTCTCCGTCTCATCTCGCCGTGGAAGTGGGTGACGGTCGCCGCCGTGATCCTGGTGTTCTTCGCGCCGTTCTTTGGCCTCCTGTCGCGCTCCGCGAAGGTCAAGCGCGGCCCGATGACGCTGTTCGCCCTCGCGAGCCTCATCGGTATGTGGCTGATCCGCTACATCGAGGTCTACCCGTCGATGTACGGCGTCACCGATCACCTGCCGTTCGGTCTCTGGGAGATCGGCGCGCTGCTGCTCTATCTCGGCGCGTGGGGCTACTGCTACGTGCAGTTCATGAGCGCCTTCCCGCGGATGCGCGTCACGCTGCTGACGTCGCCGTATCGTGACGAGGTGCAGGTGCCGGTGAACCCGGACACGATGGAGCCGCTTCCGGCGCACGAGTAGCACTACCGGAGCGCGGTTGCGGAATGAAAAGTGGGGCGGCGAGTAAAAACCCCCCCCCCGGTGGTTTTTTTACGGGAGCAGATAACCCC
>CBHWBX010000021.1:0-18350 GCA_966111935.1 uncultured Gemmatimonadaceae bacterium | reverse complement strand
GCCGCCCCCGCCGACGCCCGCCGAAACGACCGCGGCCCCGGCGGCGCCGGCTCACGTCGACAGTACGAAGCTCGGCTACACGGTGTCGTTCGCGGTTTACCTCGACGACGCGCGGGCGCGCGAGGAAGCGGCGAAGATTTCGGTGAACGGACAGCCGGCGCGGGTCGTCACGGGAATGGCCGCGGGGACGACGGTGTACCGCGTCGTCCTTGGCCCCTTCCCGACGCGCGACGAGGCGGATCGAATCGGACACGCGGCGAATCACACATACGTCGTGTACGCGGGGACGCCGTGACCCTGCCGCCGCGACGCGGTTTCGACTGGGAGGGCGCGGCGGCAACGCTCGGCCAGTCGCTCGATGAATATCACGCACTCGTGGTGATCGGCGTCGATCCGGTCGCGACGGGGCGCGTCGCCGTAGCCCTCGGTCGGGCACAGGCGACCAAGCGTCGAGTGGCCGTAGGCGATCTGTTCGCGGAATCGCCGCCGATCCAGGAGCTCGTGTCGAGCGAGGATCCGCACGGGCTCGTGGACAGCTTTCTCTACGGCGTCTCGCTGAGCAAGATCGCCCACGAGGTCCCGGAGGCGGGACAGCTGTTCGTCATGCCGAGCGGCACCGAGCCGCCGACGTACGAAGAGATCCTCCCGAATCCACGCTGGCACCGGCTCACCGCGGGTTTCCGGGAGGTCGGGGCGCTGCTGATCCTTGCCGCGCCGGCGAGCGCACCGCACATCGAGACGCTCGTCTCGGCGACCGACGGCGCGATCCTCGTCGGCGACGCGGTGCCGCGGAAGCTCCCGGTCGCGCAGGTCGTGGCTTCGGTGCGTGAGACGCGCGGCGAGCCGGCCGAGGAAACGCCGCCGACGCCGGTGAAGACCCGTCGGCGACTGGTTCCGTCGAAGCGCGCCGCGGCGATCGCCGGAATCGCCCTCACGGCGGTCCTGGCGTTCACGGCGTGGTGGCTCGCCTCCCGTCCGTTTGCGGCGACGGAGCGGCGCCTCGGGTCGAAGCCCGACACGACGAACGGGCGTCACCCCGGCGCGCCGTCCGTCCTCCAGCCGGATACCGCCATCCGGGCGTCGGGCGACAGCGGCGCCGTGACGACGATCACCATTCCGACCGTTGTCAACCCTGCCGATTCGTCGCAGGCGACCGCATTCGCGGTCGAATTGATGGCTGCGAATACGCAGGCAGGCGCTATCTTGAAGCTGCAACAGGACGGCAAGAATTTGCCGGCGGCGACGTTCGCGCCGGTCCTCGATTCGCAGGGGTCGCGGTGGTATAAGGTGATCGGCGGTGCATACGCCGATCGGGCCGGCGCCGACTCGCTGCTGGCCGAATTGCGCAGGCGCAAGGTGGTCGATGCCACCAGCGGAAGCGTGGTCCGGCTGCCGTTCGCATTTCTGATCGACTCCGCAGTGTCGGCGGCGGCCGTGCCCAACATGGTCGCCCAGTACGCCGACCGCGGCCAACCGGTGTACGCGCTCCGCCAGGGGAATGGAACAGCCTGGCTCCTCATCGGCGCGTTCGAGTCGATCGACCAATCTGGATTGTACGCCGAATCGCTTCGGGCATCGGGCATCACGCCGGTGCTCGTGTATCGCAAAGGGAGAACGTTCTAGTGCGGCTCACCAAGCTCGAGATGCAGGGCTTCAAATCGTTCGCCGATTCCACGGAGATGGCGTTCAATCCGGGAGTCACGGCGATCGTCGGACCGAACGGCTGCGGCAAGTCGAACGTCTCCGACGCGGTGCGCTGGGTGCTGGGCGAGCAGCGCGCGCGGTTGATGCGCGGCGCGAAGATGGAAGAGGTCATCTTCCAGGGCTCGTCGGCGCGGCGTCCGGTGAACGTTGCGGAAGTCTCATTGCACTTCTCGAACGAGGAAGGTGTGCTGCCGGTCGCGTTTCAGGAGGTCGTGATCACCCGCCGCCTGTCGCGGTCGGGTGAGAGCGAGTACTTCCTGAATCGTGCCCCCTGCCGTCTGCGCGACATCAGCGATCTCCTGCGCGGCACGGGCCTCGGTGCGGGCACGGGCGTCGTGATCGAGAGCAAGATGATCGATGCCTTGCTCTCCGATCGCCCCGACGACCGTCGCGAGCTGTTCGAGGAAGCGGCCGGCGTGGGCCTCTATCGCGACCGTCGCCGCACCACGGAGCGCCGTCTCGAGGAGACGACGACCGATCTCCAGCGCCTCGACGATCTCATCGCCGAGGTCCAGAGCCAGGTGCGCTCGCTGGCGCGCCAGCGCAAGCGCGCCGAGCGCTACTCCGAGCTGATGGCGCGCCGCTTCACGATCGAGATCGCGCTCGCGAAGCGCGAGATGGTCGCGTGGCACGACGAGCTCCAGCGCCTCGACGCGCGCGTCGCCGAGCTGCGCGCGAGCATGCCGGCGACGGAAGAAGCGGTGCTCGAAGCGGGGCACGCGCGCGAGACCGCGCACGGGAATCGCGCGGCGAGCGAAGCGCAGCGCACCGAGCTGCTCCGCCTCGTGTCGAGCCAGCGCGAGCAGGTCCAGCAGATCCGCGGCGAGATGGCCGTGGCCGAAGAGCGCCAGCGGAACGCCCTCGCGCGGCGCCAGCGCGCCGAGCTCGAGGCGAACGAAGGCGAAGCGGTCGGCGTGCGCATCGCGACCGATCGCGAGCAGGCGGCGACCGAGCGCGCAAACAACGAAGCGCAGCTCACGACGGCGCGCGAGACGCTGGCGATGTGCCAGCGACAGGAAGACGAGACGCGCCAGAACGTCGCGCAGATGCGCGCGAGCGTCGAAGAGGCCGAGCGCGCGCATCGCGAGCTGCAGGATCGCGCCCGTCGCGTCGAGATCGATCGCGAGCGCGCGCGCCACGAGAACGACGAGCTGACGCAGCGACTCGAGGCGCTCGCCGTCGAGCGCGCGCAGCTTGCCGACGCGCTCCAGGTCATCGTGCGCGAGCTCGAGAGCGCCGGCGTGAGCGTCGAGGAAGCGCGGATGCGTTCGGCGCAGCTCGCCGAAGCGCTGGAGACGGCGCGCGCCGAGGACCGCGACACGCGCGAGCGTGAAGCCGCGGCGCGCGCGGAGCTGTTCCGCGCCGACGAAGTGCACACGTCGCTCCAAGGGAAGGTCAACGCGCTCGACGCCCTCGAGCGCGAGCGCGTCGGTCTCGCGCCGGCGGCGGCGCGCCTCCTCAAGGAGCGCGAGCAGTTCGGCGAGGGCGCGATCCTCGGTCCGCTCTCCGACTTCATCAGCGCGGACCAGGCGTCGGCGCTCCTCGTCGAGCGGTTCCTCGGCGCGACGGTGCACGCGGTGCTCGTGCGCGATCGGGAGGTCGCGCAGTCGGTGCGCGAATGGCACGCGACGGCGAACCCCGGTCCCCTCCTTCTCCTCCCGCTCGACGCGCTCAGCGATGCGCAGATCGGCGACGTCCTCGACGACGCGCTCTCGCATCGCGTCGATGCCGCCGGTCCGGGACGCGCGTGGGTGCGCGCCCTGCTCGGCCACGCGCACGCGGTCGATAACGGCGCGGCGTTCGTCGACGCACGCGGTGCGGTCTGGCTGCCGGGCAGCACGGCAGGCCCCGGTCCGCTGCGCCGTCGCGCCGAGCTGACGACGCTCCGCGCCGAGCTCGAAGCGACGGAGCTGACGCGCCAGCAGGCGATGGCGACCGCCGATGCGCTGCGCGCCGCGATGCTCGAATCGGAGCGTCGCGTGCTCGAAGCGTCGGGCGCGCTCGAAGCGGCGCAGGTCGACGCGCGTCGTGCGGCCGAGTCCCACGGTGAGCTCGAGCGCCGGCGCCAGCGCGCCGAGCGCGAGGTCAACGATGCCGACGCGCTCAGCGAGCGCCTCACGACCCGCCGCGACTCGCTCGCCGAGCAGCTCGCCGGTCTCGAGGAATCGAGCCGCACGCTCACGCAGTCGCTCGCCGAACGCGACGAGACGATGATGATGGCGCGCGAGCAGCTGACGGTCGCCGAGCGCGCGCAGGAAGAAGCCCGCGAGGCCCGCACGGCCGCGCAGGTCGAGGAGGCGCAGGCGAAGGCGCGCGTGCAGGTATCGCACGACCGCGAGCGCCGGCTGGCGCAGGAGCAGCAGTCGGCCAGCCAGCGGCTCGAGTCGCTCCGTGCCGAGCTCTCCGAGCTTTCGCAGTCCGATTCGGTGCTCGCCGAGCAGATGGCCGCGTGGCAGCTCGACCTCGAGACGCGCGAAGCGACGCTCGCCGACGGCGAGGCGCGCCTGGCGCAGGCCGAGGTGGCAAAGCGCGCCGCCGACGAGACCCTGACGACCGCCGAGCAGGCGCTCGACGAGTCGCGTCGCCGTCTGCAGAGCCACAGCGACGAGCTGCATCACGCCGAGCTGCGTCACTCGGATCTCGGTGGCCGCCGCACGGCGATCCGCGAGCGTCTCGAGGCCGAGTGGCGCCGTCCGCTCGACGACATGCTCAACGAAGCCGTCGAAGTCGATCTCGACGACGACGCGCTGCGCACGGAAGCGGACGAGCTGCGGCAGGAGCTCGAGCGCATGGGTCCCGTCAACGTGCTCGCGATCGAGGAGCACGAAGAGCAGCTCAAGCGCCAGGACTTCCTCACCGGACAGCGGGCCGACCTCGCCGAAGCGCGTCAGACGCTCCAGCAGGCGATCCGCGAGATCGACAGCACCGCGCGCGAGCTGTTCCTCGCGACGTTCACGCAGGTGCGCGAGAACTTCCGCCAGATCTTCATGTCGCTGTTCGGCGGCGGCGAGTGCGACCTGCGTCTCGAGAACCCGGACCTGCCGCTCGACTGCGACATCGAAGTGCACGCGTCGCCGCGCGGCAAGCGCACGCAGCGCATCCACCTGCTGTCGAGCGGTGAGCGCGCGCTCGTCGCGCTGTCGCTGCTCTTCGGCATCTTCCTCACGAAGCCGAGTCCGTTCTGTCTGCTGGACGAAGTGGACGCGCCGCTCGACGACGCCAACGTCGGCCGATTCGTGCGCATGCTCACCCAGTTCAAGTCGCGGACGCAGTTCATCGTCATCACGCACAATCCCCGGACGACGACAGAAGCCGCCGACTCGGTGTACGGCGTGACGATGCAGGAGCCCGGCGTTTCGTCGCTCGTGAGCGTCCGGATGCGCGGCGCCTCGACCGTCGACGAAGCGATCGCCGCCGCGATCGACAGCGCCGTCCCCGCGCCGGCATGACGTTACGGCGCCGGCTCGGCGCGCTGGCCACGCTGGTCGTCGCGGTCCTGCTCGCGGGGGTCACACCTCTGCGCGCACAGACCGTGTCGATCAGCTTCTCGGGCAGCGACGCCGACAGCATCTCGCCGGCTCCGATCATCAACGTCGTCGCGGAACAGGTCCCGCCCGACGCGCAGCCGGCGAGCATCACCCTTGTCGCGTCGCTCGAGTCGCAGTTCCGCGACCCGATCCGCTCGCAGTCCGCGCCGGGTGTCGTCGCGCAGTTCCAGTTCGACGCACTGTTTCCCGAGAAGACACCGGTTTTCGTGAAAGCGCAGGTGCTCGACAAGTTCGGCCGCGAGCGCGCAGTGCGCACCGTGCGGGTGGTGGTGCGGTCGTGGCTCCGCATCACCACGCCGCCCCCGCGAGGGACCAACGTCCTGTTTACGCGACAGCCGCAGTTCGCGTGGAGCAGTCCCGCGATCACGCTCCCGCCGGGACCGTGGCGATACGTCGTAGCAATCACGAACACGGCGTTGAATCGAGAAGTATTCCGCAAGACGCTGTCCGATACCACGCTCATCCCCGACGCGCCGCTCGACGCCTGTACGTCGTACCGGTGGAGCGTGAGCGCGCAGGCGGTGAACGGCGGTCCCGACGCGCAGGTCACGATCAGCCCGGGCACTTTCGTCATCCAGTCGGCCGACTGCCCGAAGGCGACGATCTCCTATCAGAATTTTCCAAACCCGTTCGGCCGCGGCACGCTGAGCGACAAGACCTGCTTCTGGTTCGATCTCGCCCACCGCACCACGGTGAAGCTGACGATCTACGACCTGCGCTTGAACGAGACGCGGCGGCTCGTCCACGGCCTGCTCACGGCGCAGCTCGATTCGGGGGCGTACGGGCGGCAGGCCCCGGGCGAGCAAAGCGGCTGCGACCCGAGGCTCCTGTGGGATGGCACCGACGACGCCGGGCGAAAGGTCCCGCCGGGCGTCTACATCGCCGTGTTCGAAGCCGACGGGCGACGCGAAACAAAGAAGATCCTCTACCGCGGCCCTTGATGCGGTTGACGACCCTCGGGACGGGGACGATCTCGCTCGCCGCCGGCCGGAGCTGCGCCGGATATCTGCTCGAGGCGCCGGAGCTCCGCTTGCTGATCGATTGCGGCAGCGGGATCACCCGACGCCTCGCCGAGCGGGGGCCGGAGTGGCAGACGATCACGCACGTGGCGATCACGCACTTCCACATCGATCATCACGGCGACCTGCCGTCGCTGATCTTTGCGTGGAAATACGGGTTTCTGCCGGCGCGCACCGCACCCGGCGAGATCATCGGTCCGGTGGGGATCGCCGCCCTGCTCGAGCGGCTGGCGGGGGCCTACGGACCCTGGGTGACGGCGCCGGGCTTCCCGCTGACGATCCGCGAGATCACCCCCGAAGATGCCTTCGAGCTCCCCGGCGGAGTGACTCTGACCTGCCGCAAGGTTCCACATACGGCTGAGAGCGTGGCATATTCCATGGTACGCGACGGCCGCCGGATCGTCTTTACCGGGGATACGGGACCGTCGCAGGATCTGGCCGAGTGGTCGCGCGGCGCGGATCTGCTCGTCGCTGAATGCTCACTGCCCACCGGAATGTCCATTCCGGAGCACCTCACCCCCGAGCAATGCGGCGAGCTGGCGGCCGGAGCGGCGCCGAAACATCTGGCGCTCACCCACTTCTACCCGCCGGTGGAACAGGTCGACATTCGCGCGCTCGTCGCGCGGAGCTACGCGGGACCCGTCACGCTGGCGCATGACGGTTGGTACTTCGATATCGGGGCCGAGTAATGCTGGTTGTCATGCAGAATCATGCGACGCAGGAACAGATCGATCGCGTCGTGCAGACGATAAAGGAGATGGGCTACGAGGCGCGTCCCATGCCGGGCGAGACCCGCACCACGGTGGGCCTCGTCGGCAACGACGGCCGCGTGGACGGCTCGCGCATCGAGGGACTCGACGGCGTGGCCGAGATCATTCACGTGAGCAAGCCGTACAAGCAGGTCTCGCGCGAGTGGAAGGCCGAGAACACGATCGTCACGATCGCGCCGGGCGTCTCGTTCGGCGGCACGGACATCGTCGTCATCGCCGGTCCCTGCTCGGTCGAATCCGAGGAGCAGATCATCGCCTCGGCGAAGGCCGTGCGCGACGCCGGCGCGACCGCGCTGCGCGGCGGCGCGTTCAAGCCCCGCAGCTCGCCGTACTCCTTCCAGGGCCTCGGCAAGAAGGGCCTCGAGTATCTCGCGAAGGCGCGCGCGGAAACGGGGCTGCCGATCGTCACCGAAGCGCTCGACGACGAAGGCGCGCACCTCGTGGCCGAATACGCCGACATGATCCAGATCGGCGCGCGCAACATGCAGAACTACTCGCTGCTGCGCACCGTCGGCCGTCTCAAGAAGCCGGTGCTCCTCAAGCGCGGCATGGCGGCGACGATCACCGATCTGCTGATGAGCGCCGAGTACATCCTCGCCGAAGGAAACGGCCAGGTGGTGCTCTGCGAGCGCGGCATCCGCAGCTTCGACACGATGACGCGCAATCTCTTCGATCTCACCGCGATCCCGCTCGTGCAGAAGCTCTCGCACCTGCCGATCATCGGCGATCCGAGCCACGGCACGGGGCTGCGCGACAAGGTCATCCCGATGGCGCGCGCCGCGGTCGCGGCCGGTGCCGATGGCGTGATCGTTGAAGTGCATCCGAACCCGGATCGTGCGCTTTCGGACGGCGGACAGTCGCTGTTCCCGGACCAGTTTGGCCGCCTGGTGACGGAGCTGCGCGCGATCACCGGTGTCATCGGACGCGGAGTCGCGCCGAGCCCGGGAACGGTCGCCGCGGCCGGCGTGTAGCAGAGGACATGAGACGACTTTCGATGATCGCCGCGACGGCAGTCTGCGTCGCGGCCCCGGCGGCCACGGTCGCCGCACAATCGGTGGATGCGACGATCGATCGCGCGGTCGCCGCATGGGCGAAGGTGAAGACGCTCCGCGGCACCTTCGAGCAGACGGTGACGAATCCGATCACCGGCGGCTCGGCGACGGCGCGCGGCAGCTACGTGCAGGAACGCCCGAACCGCCTCGCGATCCGGTTCAGCGATCCGTCCTCCGACGCGATCGTCTCGGACGGCAGGAATCTCTGGGTCTACCTGCCGAGCAGCGCGCCCGGCCAGGTGATCAAGCGCCCGGCGACCGACCGCAGCGCGGTCCCGATCGACATCACCGGCCAGTTCCTCGACGCTCCGAAGGCGAAGTACGACATCACCGCCGCCGGGACGAAGACGGTCGACGGCCACGCCGCCCACGGGCTCCAGCTCGTCGCGAAGAAGGGCGCCGGCGCGCCGGTGACGAAGGCGACGGTCTGGGTCGACGACGACGATTCTCTAATTCGAGAATTCGAATCGACGGAAGGGAGTGGCGTCGTGCGACACGTACGGCTGACGGCGCTCGAGGTCAATGGCGCCGTCCCGGCGAACGCCTTTACGTTCTCGCCGCCGAAGGGCGCGCGGATCGTCGACAAACCCTGAAGACAAACGCGCGAAAATAAAGCCGAAACCCGCGAATGTGGCTTCGAAGCCAATTCGCGGGTTTCGTGTTTTCGTTCGCGTGTTTGTCGTTTATTTCTTCGCCGACTCGGCGCGCTCGATCAGATCCTTCTGGGTCGCGGCCCCCTTCGCGAACGCCACCGCCCGCTGGATTCCGCTGTCGTCACGCATCCGGCGCACGAACGCGGCCTGCTCGCCGAACACGTAGCGGGCGATCTCCTGCCCTAGCACCCGATCGACCAGCGACGACGCTGCGTTCCACGTCGGGTCGTCGACCTTCACGCCATGCGCGCGCGCGCGGCGGAGCAGCTCGGCGCGCATCTCCGGCGTCACCACGAAGTCCGGGGACGATACCGCGCGCGACGTGCGCAGCGAGACCGCGTACTCGGTCAGCGCGTCGCGGAACTGCTGAAGCTGCTTCCCGACCGCCCGCTCGAACGCCGAGTCGGACGCCGGGCGGGCGACCGGCGGAAGAATCAGGTCCGGCGTGATGCCGCCGCCGCCGAGCACGGTGCGGCCGTCGTCGGTCTTGAACTTCGGGCGCTTGCTCACCGCCGTGTCGGGGGCGTCCTCCCCCTCCTCGGTGACGCGCTTGCGGTTGATGCTCCGTCCCGACGGCGTGAACCAGAGCGCCGTCGTCAGCTTCGCCGCGCCGCCGTCGATGAGCGGGAAGGCGTTCTGCGCGCTCCCCTTCCCGTACGTCGTCGCGCCGAGCACCACCGCGCGATCGTGATCCTGTAGCGCGCCGGCGACGATCTCCGCGGCGCTCGCCGTGCTGCTGTCGACGAGCACCACCACCGGCATCGTCGGCCAGGGCTGCGGCGCCTGATCGTCGAAGCTGCGCGTCGTCGCCGGCGTGCGGCCGCGCATGCTCACGATCCGCTGCTTTGGGTCGAGAAAGAGCTCGCTCACCGCGACGCCCTGATCGAGCAGCCCGCCCGGGTCGCCGCGCAGGTCGAAGATCAGCGTCTTCATTCCGGCGGCGCGGAGCGAGTCGATCACCTGCTTCAGATCGGGCGCCGACTGTTCGCTGAAGATCGACAGCGAGACGTACCCGATCCCGTCGCCGATCAGCGTCGGATTCTGCACCGAGCGCACGCGAATCTCCTTCCGCGTGAGCGCGAACTTGAACGGCGTCGTCATCCCCGGGCGCTCGACCGTGACCTTCACGACCGACCCCGGCTCGCCTCGCAGCGCCTTCTGCGCTTCCTCGATCGTCACGCCGTGGACGGGCTTCCCGTCGACTTCCGTGATGCGATCCCCCGCCTGTAGTCCCGCGTCGATCGCCGCGCCGCCGGGGAGCGCCGCGACGACCGTCGGCCAGCCGTCGCGAATGTCGACGTTGGCGCCGATCCCCGCGTAGTGCCCGGACGTCCGCTCGTTGAGCGACTTGAGCACCGCGGGCGAGAGATAGGCGCTGTGCGGATCGTGCAGCTCGGAGATCACGCCCTCGGCTGCCTTGCTGTAGATCGCCGAGTCGGAGAGCGTGTCCACGAAGTCGCGCGCAACGTGGTCGAGCACCTGATTGAACATGCGCGCACGATCGGCGGGCACGGGGTGTGATCCCACCAGCCCGCGCTCGACGAGCCAACCTCCGGACACCAGCGCGGTGCTGAGGACGGCGATGGCGAGCAGTGCGCGCGATTTCATCACGGGTCAGATGGGAAAATATCGGGCCAGCGACCGTGCAGCGTTGCCACGACACGCGCGAACACGGCGTCACGGTCTCCCGATGCATCGACGATCGCGATCGGTCCGACCTCCGGGTGTTGCGCCTGCCAGTCATCCGTGGCAAAGCTGTCGAAGGCGCGCGACACGCGCTCGTGGAACGCGAGCTCGGCGCGCTCCATCCGGTCCCGTTCGCCACGCTGGATCGCGCGCGACAGCCCGTCCTCGACGGGCAGCATCATCAGCAGCGTGAGATCCGGCTTGAGCCCCTGCGTCGCCGTCGCGTTCGCGGCGCGCAGCTCGGCTTCCGGGAGTCCGCGTCCGACCCCTTGATACGCGTACGTCGCGAGGAAGAACCGGTCGACGAGCACGACGTCGCCGCGGGCGAGGGCCGGACGAATCTCGCGCTCGACGAGCTGCGCGCGCGACGCCATGAACAGCAGCGCCTCGGCGCGCGGCACAATGTCCGACGCCGGATCGAGGAGGATGCGGCGAATCTCGTCGCCGACGACGGTCCCGCCGGGCTCGCGCACGGCCACGACCGACCGCCCGCGTGCGCCGAGCCACTCGGCGAGCAGGCGGAGCTGGGTCGTCTTGCCTGCGCCCTCCGGTCCTTCGAGCACGACGAGGAGGCCGTTCATGTCGTTCGCCGGTGGGATCAGCCGAGCGTGATGATCGGGCTCGCCGCGCCCTTCTCGATCCCTTCGAGGATCCAGTCGTTCACGCGGCCCATAGTCTTGTCGAAGTTTTCCTGGGCGGCGAGCACGCGCTGGTACGCCGGCCGGACCTGGATCTGGCCGAGTAGCGTGTCGAGCTCGCGCTCCATGTCCTCGGTCGGACGCTGGCCCTGCGACAGCATGCGCTGCGCGTTCATCCGCAGCTGTTCCATCTTCTGGAGCAGCGCGACGGTGTCCTTGTCGTCGTTGAGCGCATCACTCGCGCGCTTGACCTCTTTGTACTCGGTGCTCTGCCCGATGAGCCGCCCGAGCTCCTTCGCCTTATCCTCGATCATCCCAACCTCCTCCCGGTGACGCTGAAAGAGTAGCCAACACGAAACGCTCGCGACCGAACAGGTCGAGCTCGACCCGGACGTTCTCGAAGCGCGACTCGCGGCTCACGAGCTCCGCGCTGAGCGACGCCCGGCGCACGTCCACCTCGAGCGCCAGCAGACCGCCCGGCTCGAGCACGTCCGCCGCCTCGCGCACGAGTCGCGCCGTCGCCGTCATGCCGTCGCTGCCGCTGTAGAGCGCCACCGACGGCTCCCAGTCGCGCACGCTCGCCGGAAGCGCCGCCGCTTCGCCCAATGCAATGTACGGTGGATTGGAAACCACCACCCGGGCGCGGACGTCGAGCAGCGGCGCGAGGAGCGACCCATGGACGAGGTCCACCGGTGCACGCAGCACCTGCCGACAATGCTCGACGTTGCGCGCCGCCACGGCGAGCGCGTCGCGCGAGATGTCGACGCCGTAGACGCGCGAGAAGCGTCCCTCGCTCGCCAGCGCGAGCGCGATCGCCCCCGACCCCACGCCGACGTCGATTGCCACGCCCCCCGCACGGCCGCCGATCTGCTCGAGGACGAGATCGACGAGCTGCTCGGTCTCGGGGCGCGGGATGAGCACGCGCTCGTCGACGTCGAGGGTGAGATGGCGGAACGCCGCGCGGCCGACGGCATAGGCGAGCGGCGCGCCCATGAGGCGGCGGCTCAACGCCTGGCGCGCGCGCTCGCGCGTCGCGTCGTCGACGACCAGCTCGGCGTTCGCGACCGGCCAGAAGCGCGGCGCGTCGTAGAGCGCCGCGACGATCTCGCGCGCCTCGAGCGTCGGATCGGAGAGCCCGCGATCGCGGAAGGCCGTCGCCAGTGCGTCGACGAGCTGACCGACGGTCACCGTGGTGAGCCCGTCGGTGAGCTCGCCGGTCACTGCTGTTCTCCGAGCTGCTCCTCGACGTCGGCGAGGCGCAGCGCCTCGATCACCGGGCCGATGTCGCCGTCCATGAACCCCTGGAGGTTGTGCGTCGTCCAGCCGATGCGATGGTCGGTGACGCGGCTCTGCGGATAGTTGTAGGTCCGGATCTTCGCCGAGCGATCGCCCGTGCCGACCTGCGTCTTCCGCATCTTCGCGCGCTCCGCTTCCTGCTCGGCGATGCGCATGTCGAGCAGGCGGGCGCGGAGGACTTCCATCGCCTTGATCTTGTTCTGGAGCTGCGATTTCTGGTCCTGCTGACTCACCACCAACCCGGTGGGCAGGTGCGTGATGCGCACCGCGGAGTCGGTGGTGTTCACCGACTGGCCGCCCGGCCCCGACGAGCGGAAGACGTCGATGCGCAGATCCTTGTCCTCGATCTTCACGTCGACGTCTTCGGCTTCCGGGAGGACGGCGACGGTCGCCGCCGAGGTGTGGATGCGCCCCTGCGCCTCGGTCGCCGGCACGCGCTGGACGCGATGGACGCCCGACTCCCAGCGCAGCGCGCCGAACGGGCTGTCGCCAGTAACCTTGAATACCACTTCTTTAATACCGCCGAGTGCCGCGTCGGAGAGCGACATGATCTCGATGCGGAGCCCCTGGCGCTCGATGTAGCGCGTATACATGCGGTGGAGGTCGGCGGCGAAGAGCGCCGCTTCGTCGCCGCCGGTGCCGGCGCGGATCTCGACGATGGCGTTGCGGTCGTCGAGCGGATCGCGCGGGATGAGCGCAGGCAGCAGCTTCGCCTCGAGATCGGCGATCGCCGCCTCGAGGCGCTGGACCTCGGCCTTCGCCTCGGCGGCGAATTCGGGGTCGTCAATGGAAACGAGCTCGCGCGCCTGCGCGAGCTCGTTCTCGGACTTGCTCAGAAGAGCCGCCATCTCCACCACCGGCATCAACCGGCGATGCTCCCGGCCGAGCTCCGCGAACTCTTTCGCGTCGCGGAGTCCGGCTGGATTGGCGAGTGCCCGCTCGACTTCGTCGGCGCGGGCGAGGGCGGCCCCTAAGCGATCACGGAGCGCCAGGGAGCCGAAACCTCAGCTCGCCTTCGTCTCGCCGCCCTTGGCGAACTTCTGACGGAAACGCTCGATACGGCCGGCGGTATCCATGAGGCGCTGCTTGCCCGTGAAGAACGGATGGCACTGCGAGCAGACGTCCGTGTGGATCTCGGCCTGGGTCGAACGGGTCTGGAACGAATTCCCGCAGGCGCACTTCACGGTCGCCGTGGCGTACTCGGGATGGATATCGGTCTTCATGGTCAGCCTCTGATTTCGGCGGAGCAGCGGGACGACGAGCGCTGGGCGCATTCGCGCACCGGCAACCTCGACGAGCCAATGATCCAGGTTTGGAGCCAGCTTGGAAATATAACTCAGGCAATGGTTTATAGACAAGGTGGATCGGGGAGCGTGGATCGGGGACGCGAGAAAAGCCGATGCCCCGCCCGATCCTCGATCCACGCTCCCCGATCCGTTTGCCAGGAAGCCCGGACCCGCCATCTTACCTGAGTGAGAACCCTTTCCAATCTCTTCCAGAACAATCAGCGCTGGGCCGAGCGAATCGTTTCGCAGCAGCCGCGCTTCTTCACCGATCTCGCGGCGCAGCAGAGCCCCGAGTACCTGTGGATCGGCTGCTCCGACAGCCGCGTACCGGCGAACGAGATCGTCGACCTCGCCCCGGGCGAGCTGTTCGTGCACCGCAACGTGGCGAACGTCGTCGTCCATACCGATCTGAACTGCCTCTCGGTGATCCAGTACGCCGTCGAGGTTCTCGAGGTCAAGCACGTCATCGTCACCGGGCACTACGGCTGCGGCGGCGTGAAGACGGTGCTCGACGGGAAAAAGTTCGGCCTCATCGACAACTGGCTCCGACACGTGAACGACGTCTACACCATGCACAAGCCGATCGTCGACGGCGCGGGGAGCTCGGCCGCGGTCGACCGCCTGTGCGAGCTGAACGTCATCCAGCAGGCGCTCCACGTCTGCGAGACGACGATCATTCAGGACGCCTGGGCGCACGGCCGTTCGCTCACCGTGCACGGCTGGCTGTATTCGCTGCGCGACGGGATGCTACGCGATACCGGGTTCACCGTCGACTCACTCGCCGCGATCGAGCCGAACTATCGCGACGCGATCGAGCGTGTGAAGAAAGCGGGCGGTGAGCGCGAGCGGCGCGCGACGGTGTACGGCGCCTGATTGTGACCCGGGGCACAATCGCGTAATTGCCGCCCCGGTAACGGTTTGCCTGTTTGACAGGGTGGGGGCTTCGGGCTAACTTCGCGACATCGCCCGATGCCCTTTCCTGGCTCGTGGCGCACGCGCCGCCGCGGCCACACGCCGACACCGATTCGGGACTCCATTGACGACGAACACCGCCGAATTCCTCGCCTCGGTTCCACTGTTCAGCGGGCTCGACCGAGTCGAGCTCCAGCGCTTCGCCGACCTTACGCGAGAGAAGTTCTATCCGCGCGGGAGCGTCATTCTGTTCGAGAATGATCCGGGCGACTCGCTCTTCGTGGTGCGCCAGGGGCGCGTGAAGGTCGTGCTGATCGGTGAAGACGGACGCGAAGTCATCCTCGGGGTGCTCGGGGTCGGCGAACATTTCGGCGAGCTCTCGCTCATCGACGATCGCCCGCGGTCGGCGCACGTCATCGCGATGGAAGATTCGAACCTCCTCGTGCTGCGACGCGAGGATTTCCGCAAGCGCGTCGAGTCGTCGCCGGCGGTCGCGTGGTCGCTGCTGACGGATCTGTCGCGCCGCCTGCGCCGCGCCGACGAGAAGATCGGCGGGCTCGTGCTGCTCGACGTGCCGGGGCGCATCGCGCGTCTCCTCCTCGATCTCGCCGAAGAAGCGGGGAGCGATACGATCGACAAGCCGCTGACCCATCAGACGATCGCACAGATGATCGGCGCGAGCCGCGAGACGGTGTCGCGCGCGATGAAGGATTTCCAGGACGCAAACTGGGTGACCGTCGAGCGCCGCCGGATCACGCTCGCCGATCGGCCGGCGCTCGAACAGCGCGCGCAGGCCCGTCTTTAAACAATGCGAAACATTCCGGCGACTGTGACCCCGCTCACAGTCGCTCGGTGATCTGTTTTCTAGCCCTTTTGTAACGCTTCCCCGATCTTGTTCCGGCGCGCCGAGGCACCTGGTTCATGACTTTGCGACTGCGGTTCTGGGGAACGCGCGGCTCGATTCCAACCCCCGGGACCCACACCGTGCGGTACGGCGGCAACACGCCGTGCGTGGAGGTGCGGACCGAGACGAACGGGCTGGTGATTCTCGACGCGGGCACGGGCATCCGTGAGCTCGGACGGCAGCTCGTCGCCGAGTCGAACGGCGAGGACGGCATCCAGGCCGACATCTTCCTCACGCACGCCCACTGGGATCACATCCAGGGCATTCCCTTCTTCGCGCCGATCTTTCAGCCTGGCAATCTATTCACGATCTGGGGCTCGAAGGCGCTCGAGACGAGCATCGACCGGGTGATCCGCGACCAGATGTCGCCGGTGGTCTTCCCGGTCTCGTTCGACGAGCTGGCGTCGCGGATCGACTTTCGCGAGATCGCCGAAGAGCGCTGCATCGAGCCCGGGTTCGAGGTCACCGCGTTCGCCGTGCAGCATCCGGGCGGTGCGCTGGCGTACCGATTCTCGAGTGGAAAAGCGGGCGACCGCTCGTTCGTCTATGTCTCGGACAACGAGCTCGCCGGGCACGAGTCGTACGGGTCGCGTCCGGGCTGGCGGGAGCAGATGGTGGAGTTCGTGCGCGGCGCCTCGGTGCTGATCCACGACGCCACCTACACGCCCGAGGAGTACGAGCGGCACCGCGGCTGGGGCCATTCGACGTGGGCGGAAGCCGTGGACCTGGCGCTCGACGCGGGCGTGGAGCAGCTGGTGTTGTTTCACCATCGGCCGGAGCGGAGCGATGCGGAGGTGGACCGGTGCGTGGACGCGTGCCGGACGCTCGTCGCCTCGCGCGGGGGTCGCCTGGCGATCGTCGCGGCCGCCGAAGGCATGACGCTGACGGTTTAGAGATATCTAAAGAGTCTCAGGAGGAGACCATGTTGCGTTCGATGTCGCGCGCCGCTCGACTCACGACGACCTTCGCCGCCGCCGCGGCGCTCGCCCTGCCGGCGGCGCTGACGGCCCAGGACACGCGTCCGGTGGTCGTCGTCTACACGTTCACGAACAGCTCCATCGGACCGGCGCGCGCCGAGTTCGACGGCATCTCGACGGGCGTACAGGACCTGTTGATCACGGACATGGCGTCGAACGCCAAGATCCGGCTCGTCGACCGCTCGCGGATCGCCGAGGTCCTCCAGGAGCAGAGCCTGATCAAGGCCGGTCAGATCGATCCGCAGACCGCCGTCCGTCTCGCGAAGATCATGGGCGCGCAGTACGCGATCACCGGCGGCTTCATGTCCGACGCGTCGGGCAAGGCGGTGCTCACCGGCCGCACGATCGACGTCGAGACGACGCAGATCGGGAACCCGGAGAAGATCGAGGGCAAGTCGAGCGACGTGATGGGGATGATCCAGCAGCTCTCGTCGAAGCTCGGCGCGAACATGAACCTCACCGCGAAGCCCGGCCGTCGCGTCGGCGACGCGGGTGAAGCACAGAAGTCGGCGCCGGCGCAGAGCGGCCAGCCCGCCGCGGCTCCGGCAAAGAGCGCCACCGTCGAGCAGTTCGCGAAGTCGGTGTCGGAGAAGGCGCGCACGGTGAAGCTCGACGCCGCGACGCTCAAGCTCTACTCGAACGGCCTCGACGAGATGGACAAGAAGAACAAGGCGAAGGCCAAGCAGCTCTTCGAGCAGGTCGTATCGAAGTATCCGGACTTCGAGCCGGCGCAGAACCAGCTCAAGAAGGTGTCCTAACCCCGTGGTCTCGCGCGGCCGACGACGACGGTGATGTTGTCGCGGCCGCCGCGCTCCAGCGCCATGTCGACGAGGGTTCTCGCCGCCTGTTCGGAGCTCTCCATGCTCCCGAGCACGGCGGCGATCTCGTCGTCGGGCACGTGGCGCGTGAGGCCGTCGGTACAGAGCAGGTGCACGCTCCCCGGCTCGCGCACATCGACGCGCGTCACCACCGGCGCCGCATTGTCACCGCCGACGGCGCTCGAGAGCACGTTGCTGAACGGCGAGACGCTCGCCTGCGCCTGGGTGATCAGCCCCTTGTCGACGAGATCCTGCGCCACCGTCTGATCGCGCGAGATCTGCCGCAGGCGTCCGGCGGAGTAATAGTAGTACCGGCTGTCCCCCACCTGGACCATGTACAGCCACGGCCAGACGACGATGCCGAGTGTGAGCGTCGTCGCGTTGATCTCGCCTTCGTGCCGCACGTGCGAGTCGAGGCGAACGGCAGCGTGTGCCTCGAGCGCCGCGGCGTGCAGGCCGTCGAGCAGCTCGCGGTCGCGATTCGGTCCGCTGTTGTGATAGCAGCGAATCGACGACGCCACGTACGCGGTGACGGTCTCCGTGGCGAGACGGCTCGCGCCCTCCCCTGCCACACCGCCGCCGACGCCGTCGGCGACGAGCATCACGGTCGCGAGCCGCTCGCCGCGCAGCGGCAATGCGTCGGTGTCGGGAAGGCTCGTGCGATGAATGACCACCTGCGGGTGGATCGTCGCGAGGAGAAAGTGATCCTGATTCTCCTCGCGCACATGGCCGACGTGCGTCATGCCGAACAGATCGAGATCCGCGTCTCGCGGACGCGGGCCCGCGGCAGCGGCGTTGCTCCCGGTGGTGAACAGTTCGGCCAGACGCATGCTGAACAATTGGACTGGTTGCGGCCGATTCGGCAAGAGCCTGGCGCACCGACGCGCGCGGTCGGCTGGCTGCATTCTGCCTGCCCACGTATGTTTGCCGCGATGCTGATTTGCCGAACCCAGCCCAGGACGTGATGAAGCCGCTGCTCATTGCCGCGGCCGGCCGCACGATCTCGTCCGCGCCACTCGGCAGGCGCGAGGACGACATCGAGCTGCGCCGCGTTCCCGCGCTCCCGACGCCGTCGTCGATCGACGCC
>CBHWBX010000020.1:0-18850 GCA_966111935.1 uncultured Gemmatimonadaceae bacterium | reverse complement strand
ACACACTGAGCAAACAGATCAAAAGCAACTCCTCACCGCAGAGACGCGTAGACGCAGAGGTTCGCAGAGAGCTGAAAAAGAATGAATAAGACAAGGAACGGCGGCCCCACTTGGAGTCGCCGTTCCCATTTCAAGAGCAGCTGTCGCTCTTCAGCAGTCCTCTGCGAACCTCTGCGCCTCTGCGTCTCTGCGTCTCTGCGGTGAGGAGTTGCCGTTGACGTTGAAGCTGGAGTTTCCACTATGCCTCGCGCGGCACTCGGCGTCGCTCGATGCCGACTTCCCACGGCGACAGTCCACGCTGTCGGAGCGCGATCTCCACGCCGGTCACGCACACCGCCAGCCACACTGCACCGGCCGCATAGCCCGCGATCACGTCGCTCAGGAAGTGCACGCCGAGCGAGAGTCGCGACAGGCCGATCAGAAGCACGAGGATGCAGGCAGTCGCGATCACGGCGGTGCGATGGCGGCGCGCCGGCGGCCAGAGCTCGACGAGCAGATACGCGAGCATGCCGAAGCCGATCAGCGATCCCATCGCATGGCCGCTCGGAAAGCTGAACGACGTCCCGTAGAGAAAATTCTCCGCGCCGATCGGCCGCGCGCGATGGATGACGCGCTTCAGCGTCCAGTTGAGTCCCGCCCCGCCGACGAACGCGGCAATCCACGCGCCGAGCGTGACCCACAGCCGCTTGTATCCGAGCACCACGGCGACGGCCAGGCCGAGCACGGCCATCGACACCGGCGAGCCGATCATCGAGAAGATCATCCCGATCCGATCGGTGATCGGCGTCGCGTGCGCGCGAAACCAGGTCGCGAGCTCGAGATCGACCGCGGTCAGCGGATCGTGATGCACGACATCTTCCGTCACGCCGCCGAACAGCCAGAGCGCAAGCACGCTGACGACGAAGCCGATCGTCAGATGCAGTCCGAGATACTCGCCGCGGGCGAAGCGGCCGGCGACGAACGTCCAGAGACGCGGATATCGCCCGCGAACGGCCGCATAGCGCGGTGAGCGCGCGAGGCGCGACCACTGATTCACAACGAAGGCCGCGATCGGCTCGCGATGGCGGCGGAAGACGTGCAGCCCCAGATACACCAGAACGCCGAGCGCCGCGAGCAGCACGAGCGCGACGCTGAGCTGGCCGACGTATCGCTCGAGTCGCGGCAGATTTCGGCCGAAGGCGTAGCCGAGCCATCCGAAGGCCGACGCCCAGATGATCCCGCCGAGCGCGTTGTAGAACGTGAACGTTGCGTACGGCATGCACGCGACGCCGGCGAGCGCGGCGGCCCAGCTCCGCAGCAGCGCGATGAAGCGTCCTAGGAACACCGTCTTCGCGCCGTGCCGCTCGAAGAATCCGTGCGCGCGCTCGAGCTTCGCCTCGGTCAGGCCGACGTGCTTTCCATATCGACGCACGAGCGCGATCCCGCCCTTGCGTCCGACCCAGTAGCCGGCGTTGTCGCCGAAGATCGCTCCGCCCGCGGCGGCGGCGATCACGAGACCAACGTTCAGCCGGCCGAGCGCAGCGTAGGCGGCCGCGGTGACGAGCGCGGTCTCGCCCGGAAGCGGAATACCGAAGCTCTCGATCGCGACGAGTACGAACAGGAACCAGTAGCCGTACGATTCGACGAGGTGCGCGATGGTCGTGTGCATGCGGCGTCTACGACCAGGCCTTCACCATCCGAATGACGCGCCCACCGCGATCCCGCCCTGACCGTCGGGGACGATGCTCGCCCCGAGCAGCGCACGATCGAGCTTGTTGCGGTTGTGGGTGTGCGCATAGTGCACCACCCGATTCCCGATCAACGACCCGATGAACGCGCCTGACACGATGTCGCTCGCCCAGTGCTGATTGAGGTACATGCGCGTGACGCCGGGAACCATCGCGACCGTGTACGCGACCGGCGTCACCCACCAGCTGGCGTTCGGATTGCGCTCGTGAATCTCCGCCGACACCGCGGTCGCCGCGGCAAAGCCGGTCGC
The DNA here is from genome assembly GCA_966111935.1 of uncultured Gemmatimonadaceae bacterium. Lineage (GTDB taxonomy): Bacteria > Gemmatimonadota > Gemmatimonadetes > Gemmatimonadales > Gemmatimonadaceae > JAQBQB01. The sequence goes on along the minus strand of CBHWBX010000020.1, from coordinate 16,872 downwards.
CGAGTGCAGCGACGGGAACGAGCGATTGTTGAAGTCCGTGAAGCCCTTGCCGAAATCGAACTTGTATTGGTCGTCGGGGCTGATGCTCGGACGGCGCCGTCCGACCGGGCCGCGAATCACCTGGCTGATCACGCTCGTGAGAATCGTCGCTTCGGCGGTGTGCAGGCCGACGTCGGCGGTCGTGCTCGAATGTGCGAGTCGTCCGATGCCATAGGTCAGCAGCGCCGCGCCGGTCAGCGTCGTCTCGTTGATCTTCGTCAGATTGCTCACCGTGTTGTGGCGCGACGACGAGCCCTGCACGCTCGGTGACTGCCACCAGTGGGCGATTCGCTCGTCGAAGGCGCTGATAACACCGGTGCCCGCCAGCGCCGCCGCCGACCAGACGAGATCCTTCTTCACAAAGAAAGTCTTAGTGGTGTCGTCCGGCGCGCGCTGCGCGGCCGCGGTGCCACCGACACTCAGCGACAGGAGCGTCGCTGCCACGAGCATTCTACCGATTCGTTCGCGTTTTTGCATAGCCGTCCATGTGAGATGCGATGGTGCCTGTCACCGTGCTGTCATCTTGGGGCGCCTAGGTTGATGCGAATGCACTCGCCAAGATCTTTTCGTGTCCTCTGCCACGCGGTCGTCGCCGTCGTCGCGTGTGTCTCGACGGGCGCCGCACAAACTGCCGCGCGCCCCGCGTCGGACTCGGCGGCAAGTTCGAGGCCGCTCTTCTCGATTCGCGATGCGGTCGTCGCCGGCGGATTCGCCGGACTCACCGTCGCGATGTTTCCGCTCGATCAGCGCATCGCGCAGCGGCTGTCCGATCCAGGCACGCAGGCGAATCGCTTCCTGCATCACGCGGCGACCGGGGTGGAGCTGATTGCGAGCCCCGGCGCGTACGTCATCGGTGGTGGTCTCTATGCGGTTGGTCGTCTCGCCGGCTTCGAGCGCGTCGCCGATCTCGGATTGCACGGCACCGAGGCGGTGCTCGTCGGCGACGTCGTCATGGGCACGCTCAAGGGACTGGCCGGCCGCGCGCGTCCCTTCGTGACTGCCGACACCAACGCGGCCGACTTCGCGTTCGGCAAGGGCTTCACGAATGACGACCGCACGTCGTTTCCGTCGGGACACACGAAGACCGCTTTCGCCGCGGCGGCGGCGGTCACGGCCGAGACGGGACGATGGTGGCCGAGATCGACGTGGGTCGTCGGACCGCTGATGTACGGCGGCGCGACGATGGTCGGGCTCTCGCGCATGTATCACAACAAGCATTGGGCGAGCGACGTCGCGCTCGGCGCCGCGATCGGGACCTTCAGCGGCCAGAAGACCGTGCACTTCCTGCACGCCCGGCCGAACAACGTTCTCGATCGCGTCCTCCTCGGCGCCGTCGTCGCGCCGACGCCGAACGGTCTCGCGATCGGGTGGGCAAGCCGCTGAGCGGCCAGAGGCTTGGAGCGTCCTGAACCTTCGTCGTATTGTGCGTCGAAGGCATGAATGTCGCCACATATGCCCCCGGTTTGAACGAAGGGGGCGCGACGGTGGCCACGAAGGATCGACGCTCGGGATTGTTCGGCCCTCATGGCCGAGACCGGCGCCGAGGAAGCACCGCGGGTCATCCGGATTTCTGGGCGGTTTTCGAGTCGGCACCCGATGCGTATCTGCTGCTCGCCCCCGACGCGCCGCGCTTCACCATGGTCGCCGCGAACGACGCACGCTGTCGTGCGACGCTGACCCGGAGCGAGGATGTCGTCGGACGTCCGCTGTTCGAGGTCTTCACCGACAACCCCGACGATCCGACGGCGACCGGCGTCCGCAACCTCGAGGCGTCGCTGAACGAAGTGATTCGCACCGGCAAGCCGCAGCGAATGGCGCTCCAGAAGTACGACATCCGGACGCCCTCAGGGGAGTTCGAGGCGCGCTACTGGGACCCGCTCAACTCGCCGGTGCACAACGCGAAGGGCGAGCTGATCTACATCATCCACCGCGTCGAGGACGTCACCCAGCAGGTGCTGGACGGCACGCGGTTGAGAATTCTCGAATCGGTCGTCACGACGGCGAGCGACGGGGTCACGGTCACCGATGCGAACGTCGCCGTGCCCGAGGGACCGCGTTTCGTCTACGTCAACGAAGCGTTCGCGCGGATGACCGGCTACACCAAGCAGGAGCTGCTCGGGAAGACGCCGGCGCTTCTTCACGGCCCACGGACCGACCGAGCGGCGACGCAACGAATTCGGGAGGCGCTGCTTCGCGCCGAGCCGGTGCGTGTCGAGCTGCTTTACTATCGCAAGGACGGCTCGCCCTTCTGGGTCGAGATCAGCATCTCGCCCGTGCGCGACGAGACCGGCACCGTAGTCCAGTGGACGGCGGTCCACCGCGAGACGACGGCTCGACGGCAGGCCCAGGAGACCGCGCTACGCCTCGAGCGTGAGCGCGCGGCACGCATCGAGGAGGAGCGCGCGCGCGAAGAGATCGAGCTGATCCTGAAACGGCTGCGCGACAGCGAGCGCCGTTACCGTCTGCTCGTCGACATGATTCCGCAGAACATCTGGACGACCGACGCGCAGGGTCACCATACGTATTTCAGCAAACGCTGGTACGACTTCACCGGCGCGACCCCCGAAGAATCCCACGGCACCGAGTGGACGCGCTTCATCCACCCCGACGACCGCGCGCGGATGGAAGCGCGTTGGGCGCACTCGCTCCGCACGGGCGAGCCGTACGAGATCGAGTATCGATTCCGCGGTAAGGGGCGCGACTACCACTGGTTCCTTGGCAAGGCGCTGCCGCTCCGCAACGAGAAGGGCGAGATCGTCGAGTGGTTCGGCACGGCAACAGACATCACCGACCGCAAGCGCCACGACGAGGAGCGCGAGAGACTGCTGACGGCCGAGCGCGACGCGCGGAGCGAAGCGGAGCGGCGGCGCGAAGAGCTCGAGCAGGTGACGGAAAGCCGAACGCGCCTGATGCGCGGCTTCACCCACGACGTGAAGAATCCGCTCGGCGCCGCCGACGGCTACGCGCAGCTTCTCGAGGATGGCATTCTTGGCGGGCTGTCGAAGCAACAGTGCGACAGCATCGGCCGCATTCGCCGCTCGATCCGGACGTCGCTCCACCTGATCCACGATCTGCTCGAGCTGGCAAAGGCCGAGCAGGGGAAGCTCGAGCTGCACCCCGCCTCGCTCGACGTCGCCGAGCTCGCGCGTGAAGTCGCCGAGGATTTTCGTGCGCAGGCGACCGCGGCGGGGCTGTCGCTCGAGGTCGATCTGCCGAACGCGATCCCGGCGAGCACCGACCCGAAGCGCGTGCGCCAGGTGCTCGAGAATATGCTCTCGAACGCCGTGAAGTACACACCCGCGGGCGGCGTTCGCGTCTTCGACTGTCGGGAGAAGAACGCGGATCATGCCGCGCAGCCGGTCGCGATCGCCGTGGCCGACAGCGGGCCGGGGATTCCCGACGACAAGCGCGAGTCGATCTTCCAGGAATTCACGCGCCTCGATTCGACGGCACGGCAGGGTGCCGGCGTCGGCCTCGCGATCAGCCGTCGCATCGCCCGGCTGATGGGCGGCGACATCACCGTCTACAGCAGCCCGGGGCGCGGATCGACGTTCGTCCTCTGGCTCCCCGCGACGCTGCCCGCCGTAAAATGACATGCCGAGTCCGTCGGAGTCGACGTCTCCGATGGCTTTCGCCCGATGGCTGGCACGACTTCGCGTCCATATCGTGCAGATACGATCAGCGCCCGGGGGCGTGATGGCCGACAATGGCGCAGCAGAACAACGGGAGCGCTCGCTCGTCGCCTTCGCGCGTGCCGTGCTCATCGCGCTCGCGCCTACTACGGTTGCGTTCGCGATCCAGACCAAAATCCTCGCCCCCACCGGATCGCGCTGGCTCCTGATGATCGCGGCCGTGGTCGTCAGCGCGGCCAACGGCGGTATCGCATCCGGACTGATCGCGACGATCGTTTCGGCCGCGCTCGTGTGGTGGTTCCTCATCCCGCCGCGAGAGACGTTCGGCGCGGCGGATCCGGCCCACTACCTCTCGGCTACCATCTTTCTGGCCGTTGCGTTCGCGGTGAGCGTGCTGCACGAGCGACTGCGGCGGACCACCGATCGGTTGACGAAGAATCAGCGCGTGCTCAGGGCGGTCCTCGACTACTCGCCGAACGCGATCGTCATCAAGCGGCTCGACGGACGCTACGCGCTCGTCAACGAGGAGTTCGCGGGGCTGGCGCACGTGACGCGCGATGCGGCAAAGGGGAAGACCGACGTCGAGCTCTTCCCGGCGGCGGTCGCCGCGCGTCTGCGCGCGAATGATCAGCAGGCGATCGCGACGCGTGAAGCCGTCGTGACCGAGGAAACGCTCGACGACGGCGGCGGACCGCGCGTATTCGTCGTGACGAAATTCCCGCTCTTCGATGCCACGGGCGCGGCCGTCGCGCTCTGCTCGATCTGGACCGACATCACCCAGCGCAAGCACGACGAGGAGGCGCTCCGCCGCGCCGCGAGCGGCCTCCGCACCGCGCAGCGCGTCGCGCACGTCGGAAGCTGGCGGTGGGACGTGAGAACCGGCGAAGCGGTATGGTCCGAGGAGCTGTATCACATCTTCGGGCTCGATCCATCGCAATTACGCCGAACGCCGCCCTTCCTCGAGGCGGAAGCAGGAGTTCTCACGGCGGAGAGCCGCGCCAAGGCGCGGGCCGCGGCGGACAACCTGCTCGCCGGCGGCAGCACCTACGACATCGAGCTGGAGTTCACGCGTCCGGACGGCTCATCCGGCTGGATCAGTGCACGCGGGGAGACGGAACGCGATGAATCCGGCCAGATCGTCGCGCTCAACGGAACGGCCGCCGACATCACCAAGGTCAAGCGACTGCAACGGCTCCGCGACGAGTGGACATCGATCATCGCGCACGATCTTCGTCAGCCGATCGGGACGATTCTCATGGCATCGGGCATCCTGCCGGAGCTGGTCGGCGAGATGAGCGACGATGCGCGATCGATGGTGCAGCGCATCCACGACGCATCGCTCTCCCTGAAGCGCCTCGTCGACGATCTGCTCGACCTGTCGCTGCTCGAGGCGAACCGGCTCAAGCTCGAGCGCAAATGGACCGAGCCATCCGCGATCGCGCGCGGGACGATCGAGCACCTCGCGCATCTTCCAGGCATCGAACGCGTGCACTTCGAGGAGGACGGCGCGCTGCCGGCGGTCTTCGTCGATCCGATGCGCGTCCGGCAAGTGCTCGCGAACCTCGTGTCGAACGCGATCAAGTACGGCGACCCGAAGACCGACGTCGTCGTTCGCGCCACGCGCGCCGGCAACGGCATCGAGTTCACCGTGATGAACCGCGGCTGCGGCATTCCGCCCGACGAGCTGCCGCAGCTCTTCCATCGCTTCGCGCGATCGACGACGGTGCACGGCTCCGGCGTCCGCGGGCTCGGGCTCGGGCTCTACATCGCCAAGGGCGTCGTCGACGCACATGGTGGACGCATCTGGGCGGAGAGCACCCCCGGCAAGGAGACGACCTTCCACGTGCTGCTCCCCTCGCCGGTCGAGCTGCACGAGGCGGCCTGAGCTCAGACTACCGGTCGGCGCGCATCAACAGGTGCTCGCGCCGAGCGCGCCGCCCAATCCCGTCCCGAGTGGGAAGCTGGCGAGAATCAGCCCCGAGCCTCCGCTCACGACGATCCCGACGCCCGCCCCGAGCGTCGACCCGATTGCCGCGCGCCAGAGTCGATTGAGATAGCCGCAATGGCTTCCCGCCCTCGGGAGCGCGCTCATCGCCGCCCCTGCCACCACTGCGCCGACGAGTCCCCCCTCGAGCGCCTCGGCGAGCCCCGGGTCATCACAACTGCAATCTCGTCCGAGAACGGCTTGGCCGGCCACGGCGCCGATGAACGCGCCCGCGACCGCGCCACCCGTCCCGAGCAGCACCCGCGCCGGCAACGCCCGCACCTTGAGCGAATCGGCCGCCGCCGCGAAGCGGATCTGCAGGGGACTCGCCTCACGTCGCACCCGCACGACGCCCGCAGGCTGCGCGAGGCGGACCTGCGCGCCGAGCGTGGGCGAGCAGGCCGCCGCCAGCGCCAGCAATATGACAACTCTAATCATCGCCACGGGGGTTGTGCACGACGGTTGCCTCCTCAGCGCACGAAGTCGAGCCGCGGCGTGGTGAGGTCGTTCCGCTGGAACGACACCGTATCCCCCGAGACGATCAGCGCGCGCGAGATGTGATTCGTCCAGCCGATGAACGACGGTCCCAGCTCGGCGCTCACGACACGTCCCGAGTCGACGAGCGCCGTCTGCCCGCTGCCGCAGGTCGCACTCGTCGCGCCGGTCGCCGTCACGCACACACTGTAGTGATACGCGGAATCATTCACCGTGAGGGTGCCGCTCGTCACGGAGCGCAACGTGCCGTCGATCGTCACGGCCGCCGGGAGCGCGATCAGGTCGACGGCGAACAACTTGTACGTGCCGGCCAGCGAGCTGCGGGGGGCGGTGGAGTCGGAGCCGCACCCGCCGAGCAGCGTGGCCGCGGCGCCGGGGGCGATCCGGGGGATTCGGGGCGTAACGGGTATATAGAACGTGTCGCAACTCTTCGCGCGGCCGCCTATTCCTCTCTCAGGCGCTCACGCCGCGCTCGCGATCGACCTTCCCGAGCACTTCGACGCCGGGCTCGGCACCGCCTGCCGCGGCGTCCTCCCGTCCGTCGATCGGAATCCGCACGTGGAAGGTGCTGCCGGTACCGTTGCTCTCCGCCCAGATCCTTCCACCGTGCAGCCGCACGATCTGCCGCGAGATCGCGAGCCCGAGCCCCGTCCCGCCCTTCTGCCGCGCATCCGACTTCTCGACCTGATGGAACCGCTCGAAGATCGATTCGAGCTGGTCCGCCGGAATGCCGCGGCCCTGGTCGCGCACCGCCAGATGAAAGCAACCCTCCTCGGTGGCGAGATCGACGGTGATCGTCGAATTCGCGGGAGAGAACTTCACCGCGTTCGCGAGCAGGTTCGTCACGACCTGCGCGATCCGCAGATGATCGACGCAGGCGATCGCCGGCCGGCCGTTCACCTCGCTCGCGACCTGCGCCTGTTGAGCGAGCGGACGAATGTTCTCGACGGCCTCGCGGACGATCTCGCACACGTCCGTCTCGACACGCTCGATCGTCATGCGGCCGGCGGTCAGCCGCTCGAGGTCGAGGATGTCGTTCACGAGCCGTACCAGACGATCGGCGTTGCCGCCCGCGATCGCGAGCATCCGTGTGCGCTGCTCCGGCGTCATCCGGTCGCCGGTCTGCTCGAGCAGCTTCACCGAGCCGCGGAGTGATGTCAGCGGCGTGCGCAGCTCGTGGCTCACGACGGAGAGGAACTCGTCCTTCATCCGCTCGACGGCTTTGCGCGACGTGATGTCGCGAATGATGAATTGGCTCATCCCATTCCCGAACGAGATGCCGCTCACTTCGACCGGGACCAGCGAACCATCCTCGGACACGGCGTTGAACTCGCTCCGCATCTCGTGCGTCGACCACGAGCCGGTGATCGTCGTCGAGCCGCCGCGCACGGGCCGAAGCAGCTCGCTCATCACGCGGCCGACGAGCGCCTCCCTGCTCGTATGAAAGAGCCGCTCCGCCTCGGCGTTCGCCGACGCGCATCGTCCATTCGACGAGACGAGAATCGCGTCGGCCGCTTCGTCGACGAGCTGGCGGTACCGCGCCTCGCTCTCGCTCAGCTCCGCCTGGGCGCGCCGGCTCTGCCGCAGGGCGCGATACAGCGGGAACAGCGCGATCGCCGCAATGATCGCCGCGAAGACGGTGCTGACGATGACGATCGCATGTGCCCAGTGCGCCGCGGCCGACGCCACCGCGGTGCGCGCGGCGAGCAGATTTTCTTCTTCACGTTCCAATCGCTCGACGACGGCGGCGATGTCGGCAAACCGCGCTTCGATCCGCGTGCCCTCGTCGCGCACCACCGGAGACCGCGGCGACGCGTGCTGCATGTCGGCGAGGCGGTGCGACGAAACCACCAGGTCATCGAGCGCCACGTGCAGCGAGTCGAGACGCCGCTGCTGCACGGCGTTGTCGCGCGTCAGCTGCTGCACTTCGCCGAGGCTGCCGAACGCTTCGCGGAAGAGCGAGTCGTGACGCGCCAGAAACCCCGGATCCGCCGTCGTCCGCGTGGCGGTGTGCGAGACGTGCGCGGCGTCGACGCGGCCGCGCACGCGCTCGATCGCGCGCAGCACGTCCTTCGAGTGCCCGACCCACTGCTGCGCCTGTTCGAGTTTTCGAATGCTGCCGCGCCCGAGCCCAACTCCGACCGAGAGCAGGATGACGCACAGTGCAACGGCCGGAATCAGCCACCGCGGACGGCCACCACGTTGGAGTCGCATAGCCACGAGGGGTGTGCTCCTTCCCGAGCGCTGCCGGTTCCCCTGAATGAGGAAACGCTCAACACGTGGGTCCCCCCGCAAATCTGATGCGCCTGGTTCCCGGCGGTACGATCGCGCACTGTTCGATTCCGCGACACCAATTCCCACCATCGGGCAATCCGCGCCGCCGGGCATCCCGCATTAATCGGGCAATGCGTTGCGGTATCGAAAGTTAGCATTCTCGACGGTGGGCATGTTTCTTACCATTGCTCCGAACGCACTCTCCCCACTGCCCTCGGATCGGAATCCGTATGTACGACGATCTTCGCCTGGCCGTTCGCGGCCTCGTTCGTTCGAAAGGACTCGCCGCGGCCGCGGTGCTCTGCCTCGCCCTCGGCATCGCCGGCACCACGATCGTCTACAGCGTCACGTCGGCGCTCGTCCTCCATCCCGTGCCGACGCCCGATCCGACGGGGCTCGTCATGGTCGCCGAAGTCCCGCCGTCGCGCCCCAGCGCCGACGCATCGGAGATGGCGCCGGCGAACTACGTCGACCTCGCGAAGCGCAACAGGAGCTTCAGCGATCTCGCCGCCTTCTCGAACATCGACGCCAATCTCACCGGCATCGATGAGCCTGAGCGCGTCAACGGCTTCCGCGTCACTCCGAGCTACTTCCGCGTCCTCGGTGTCGCACCGTCGCTCGGCCGCACCTTCACCGACGACGACGCACGCTACACGGATTCGCCAAAGGCGGTCATTCTCAGCGACGGCCTGTGGCATCGCCGCTTCGGCGCCGACCCGTCGATCCTCGGCCGAACGGTGCGCATCAACGACCTTCCGCGCACGATCGTCGGCGTGATGCCGCCGACCTTCGTCTTCCCCGCCGGCGCCGAGCTCTGGACGCCGCTCTCCGTGGACGGCGTGTTCGGACGCGAGCGGGATGGCCGTACCCTGCGCGGCGTGCTCGCGCGACTCCGCCCGGGCGTGACACTCGCCCAGGCGCGCGCCGACGTGCACGGCATCATGCAGTCGCTCCAGCGCGAGTATCCGCAGGAGGACGCGAAGTGGGACATGCGCGTCGAGGACGCGAACACCTTCTACGGCCGGCATCCGCGCCCGTTCATGCTCGCCGATCTCGCGGCCGTGACGCTCGTGCTGCTGATCGCATGCGCGAACGTCGCGAACCTGCTGCTCGCCCGTGCGACGACGCGCAGCCGGGAAGTCGCCGTGCGCGTCGCCCTCGGCGCGTCGCGTGCGCGCATCGTGCGCCAGCATCTCGCCGAATCGCTCATCCTCGCCGCGGCCGGCGCGGTGCTCGGCGTCGTCATCGCCGTCTGGGGGATCGCCGCCGTGCGCGCGTTCCTGCCGAACGAGCTCGCCCTGCTCAACCCCGGTTGGACGCGCATGGAGCTGAACGCCGAGGTGCTCGCGTTCACCGCCGCGGTATCGATCGCAACGGCGCTCGTCGTCGGCCTCGTCCCGGCGATCGTCGCCAGTGGCGCCGATCCGCAGCACGCGCTCAGCGACGGCGGTCGCAGCTCGGCCGGCCGATCGCGCACGCGCCTGCGCGGCTTGCTCGTGAGCGCCGAGACCGCGCTCGCGTTGAGCATCATCGCCGGCACGATCATGACCGTGCGCGGCTTCCGAACGCTCGTGCGCGAGGATCCCGGCTATCGCGCCGATCACGCCCTGACGATGCAGCTCACCGCGCCGATCGCGCGCTACTCGACCACCGCCGCCGCCGACGCGATGTACGAGCGCGTACTGGACGCCGTGCGGAACGTGCCTGGCGTCGAAGCCGCCGCACTCAGCACCCATCTGCCGCCGGAGTGGGGCGTGCGTCAGGCACGGATCTATCTCGAAGGCGAGTTGAAGCCGACGCGCAGCGATCCGGCGCGCACGCCGCGCTGGGCGATGGTCACGCCCGACTACTTCACATCGATGGGCATTCGCCTCCTGGACGGACGCGCCTTCACGGCGCATGACGACTCGACGTCGCCGTCGGCGATCGTCATCAGCGAATCGATGGCGCGCACGTACTGGCCGGGGCAGAGCGCGATCGGGAAGCGGATCGGCTCCGCGGGGAGCGACACGACGATGTCCACCGTGATCGGCGTCGTCGCCGACGTACACTTCAACCCGAACTCCGGCAGCGCGCTGTCGCCGACCTATTACGTGTCGGCAGGCCAGTCGCATCCGTGGCGCACGATGTCGCTCGTCATTCGCACCAAGGGCGATCCGACGCTGCTGACGCGCGACATCACGACGGCGATCACGAGCGTCGCGCCCGCGCTCGCGCCCGGAAGCGTGCTGACGCTCGAGCATCTCTACGCGTCGTCGCTCTCGCCGCAGCGGCTCTCGAGCGGGATGATGAGCGTGTTCGCGATCGTCGCGCTCTTCCTCGCCGCGGTCGGCATCCATGGCGTGATGTCGTACACCGTCGCGCAGCGGACGCACGAGATCGGCGTGCGCACCGCGCTCGGCGCGCGCCCGGGCGACGTCATCCGTGGCGTGCTCGGGACGGCGAGCCGGTACGTTCTGCTCGGCGTCGCGCTGGGCATCGCCGGCGCGATGGGCATGACGCGCGGCCTCGCGCATCTGCTGACCCAGGTTTCGCCGAACGATCCAGTGGCGCTCGGCGGCGCGGTCGTCGTGCTCGCGCTCGCGGCGCTCGCCGGAAGCTACGGCTCGGCGCGGCGCGCCTTGCGCGTGAATCCCGCCGTCGCGTTGCGAGGGGAGAGCTGACGGCGGGGCATCGCCGGAATGGAACCTGCGCTCCGACGCGACAGGGCATGATGGAGTCGGCAGGTCATGGCGGTGTCCGCTCACCACGCACTTCCGCACACGGGCCAGACACACTCGACCGTCCGTGAAGGCATCACCGTCGGCGTGCTGGGCGCGCTCGCCGTCGCCGTCTGGTTCCTGATCGTCGACAGCATCGGCGGACGGCCGCTGCATACGCCGGCCCTGCTCGGCGCAATCCTCACGCGCGCGACCGACCCGATGGCCGCCGCCGCCGGCTCCGGCAGGCTGATGCTCGCGGCGATCTATACCCCGATCCACTTCATTCTCTTCGCGCTCTTCGGCGTGCTGGTCGTCTTCATCCTGCACCGCGCCCCGAAGGTTCCGAGCCTGTTGATGCTCGCGATGCTGCTGTTCGCCGCGTTCGAGGTCGGCTTCTCCGGGCTCGTCGCGATCCTCTCGCAGACGGGGCTCGGCGACCTCGCATGGTATCAGGTCGCCGTCGGGAATCTCATCGCCGTCGGAGTGATGGCCTGGTATCTCATCCGCCGTCATCCGAAGCTCGGCTCTCTCTGGCGCCGCAGCCTCGATTGATCGCCGAACGCGAACGATAATGCGCGCGAACGATGGTGCGCGATCGATCCTGGATAGATTTCGCGTCGATCGATTCTCGCGCGCCCCTCCGTTCGCATACGATGCACGTTCTGATCTTCATCAATGTCCCGGTCGATGCATGGAGCATCCCGGCGACCTACGTCGACGCGCTCCGTTCGCGCTTTCCGGACGTCGACTTCATTCACGCCACCAGTGCGGACGACGCGCTCGCGGCCATCGGCCATGCGGATGTCGCCTTCGCGCACTACCTGACGCCGGAGATGGTCGACGCCGCGCCGCGCCTTCAGTGGGTGCAGGCATCGACCGCCGGTGTTTCCGGATCACTGCCGCTCGATCGCCTCGCCGCGCGCGACATCCGCGTCACCAACGTCCGTGGCTTGCACGGCGCGGCGATCGCTGAACAGACGATGGCCGGACTGCTCGCGCTCGGACGCCGACTTCCCGAGGCGTTCGAGGCGCAGCGTGAGCATCGCTGGATTCAGAACGAGCTCGCGGTGAACTATCCGACGCTCCTCTCCGGCAAGAGCATGACGATCCTCGGCCTCGGCGCGATCGGCCTCGAGATCGCCAGGCGCGCGCACGCGTTCGGCATTCGCGTGACCGGCGTGCGCCGTCGCGTCGATGAGCCGAAGCCGCGGTCGGTCCAGCGTGTCGTATCACCCGATGCGCTCGATGATGCGCTCGCCGGCTGCGATCTCCTCGTGATCACCGCGCCGGGCGTCGCCTCGACTCAGGGGATGATCGGTGCACGCGAGCTGGATCTCCTGCGCCCCGGCGCCATCCTCGTCAACATGGCCCGTGCCGCGATCGTCGATCAGACCGCCATGCTCGACGCGCTGCGAAGCGGCCGGCTCGGCGGCGCGGTGCTCGACGTCTTCGAGCAGGAGCCTCTCCCCGCGACAAGCCCGCTCTGGGACCTGCGCAACGTGATCATCACTCCGCACTCGTCTGGCTTCCGCGCGACGCACTGGGACGAGACGATCGCGCTCTTCTCCGACAACCTGCGCCGGTTCCGGAAGGGCCGTCCGCTGCGGCAAACCGTCGATCCAGCAAGAGGATATTGAAGAGGACCAAGGACCCACGCACTTAGTCGCATAGCTCAACAGCGCGTTTCGGCCGACGATGCATATCGCATCGATCGGAGATTCAATGGGTAGCAGCGCGAACGGCCGCTTCGGCGTGCACTCCGAGGTCGGCAAGCTGCGAAAAGTGATGGTCCATCGCCCCGACCTCAGTCTCAAGCGACTGACGCCGTCGAATCGCGATGAGCTGTTGTTCGACGACGTGTTGTGGGTCGAGCAGGCGCAGAAGGAACATGACCAGTTCGTGCGCGAGATGACGTCGCGCGGCGTCGAGGTCTTTCACGTCCACGAGCTCCTCACCGAAGCGCTCGACGAGCCGGGGGCGCGCGAGTGGGCGCTCCAGCACACCGTCAGTCCGTACACGGTCGGCCCCGCGGCCGTCGACGCCGTGATGAACGCGCTCGAGCGGATGAATACGGAGGAGCTGGCGACGCACCTCATCGGCGGCGTCACGCGCGCCGAGCCGATGGCGTTCGCCGACAAGGATCTCGAGGCGCACTCGCTGACCGCGACGGCGACTCCGGATTCCGACTTCATCCTGCCGCCGCTTCCCAATCACCTCTTCACGCGCGACAGCTCCTGCTGGATCTACAACGGCGTCTCGCTCAACCCGATGCACTTCCGGTCGCGGCAGCTCGAGACGGTGAACATCGGCGTGATCTACCGCTTTCATCCGATGTTCCAGAACGCCGGCTTCGAGTTCTGGTATCCCGCTCCCGATCACGGCGACGAGCACGACGAGTTCGACATCCAGGACTTCGGCCGCGCCGCGCTCGAGGGAGGCGACGTCATGCCGATCGGCAACGGCGCGGTCCTGATCGGCCTGAGCGAACGCACGACACCGCGCATGGCCGAGATGCTCGCGCAACGTCTGTTCGAGAAGGGCGCCGCCGATCGGGTGATCGCCGCAGAGATGGAGAAGAAGCGCGCGTTCCTGCACATCGACGTCGTGTTCACTTTCATGGACCGCGACGTCGTCACTGTCTATCCGAAAGCGATCGAGGCGATTCACGCCTACAGCCTGCGCCCCGGCAAGAACTCGTGGGCACTCGACATCCGCCCGGAAAAGACCTTCCTCGGCGCGATCGCCGACGCCGTGGGGTTGAAGGAGAAGAATCTCGAGGTCGTCACCACCGGCGGCGACGAGTCCCAGCAGGAGCGCGAGCAATGGGACAGCGGCAACAACGTCGTCGCGCTCGAGCCGGGCGTGGTCGTGGCTTACTCGAAGAATGTCTACAGCAATCAGAAGTATCGCGATGCCGGCATCGACGTCATCGAGATCGACGGGTTCGAGGTCGGCAAGGGCCGCGGCGGCGGACATTGCATGACCTGCCCTCTGCTGCGCGACCCATGAGCGCGACCGCCCGTCCGTTCGAACCGCCCCCCGAGCCGACGCCGCGGCCGAAGCTCGTCCGCGACGAGCCGGCGACGCCGAAGCTGCCGTTGATGACGCTCGCGGCGATGGTCGTCGGCTCGATGGTCGGCGCCGGGGTGTTCTCGCTGCCGCGCAACTTCGCGCAGGCGACCGGCGTCTTCGGCGCGCTCATCGCCTGGGCGATCGCCGGCGTCGGCATGCTGATGCTCGCCTTCGTCTTTCAGACGCTCGCCGTTCGCAAGCCCGAGCTCGACGCCGGCGTCTATGCCTATGCGAAGGCCGGCTTCGGCAACTACCCCGGCTTCTTCTCGGCGTTCGGCTACTGGGCGAGCGCGTGCGTCGGCAACGTCACCTACTGGGTGCTGATCAAGTCGACGCTCGGCGCGGCGATCCCGGCGTTCGGCGAGGGCAACACGATCATCGCGGTCGTCCTCTCGTCGATCGGGGTGTGGGCGTTCCACTTTCTCATCCTGCGCGGCGTGAAGCAGGCCGCCGGGATCAACAAGATCGTCACGATCGCCAAGATCATCCCGCTGCTCGTGTTCCTCGTGATCGCCGCCTTCGCGCTCAAGGGCGACGTCCTGCGCGCGAATCTCTGGGGCGGTGAGGCGCGCACCTTCGGCGCGCTGTTCGGCCAGGTGAAAGCGACGATGCTCATCACCGTCTTCGTCTTCCTCGGCATCGAGGGCGCGACGGTCTACTCGCGCTATGCGAGGCGGCGCGAGGACGTCGGCACCGCGACCGTGCTCGGCTTCCTCGGCGTGCTCGCGCTCTTCTCGCTCGTCACGATCCTGTCGTACGGCGTCCTGCCGCGCGCCGAGCTCGCGGACCTTCGCCAGCCGTCGGTCGCCGGCGTGCTTCAATCAATCGTCGGCACGTGGGGACTCGTGTTCATCAGCGTCGGCCTCATCGTGTCGGTGCTCGGTGCGTATCTCGCCTGGACGCTCATGGCCGCCGAGGTCGCGTTCGCCGCGGCGAAGAACGACGACATGCCCGAGTTTCTCAAGCGCACCAATCGAAACGACGTGCCGGCAGCGGCGCTGTTGATGTCGACCGGTCTGATCCAGCTCGTGCTGCTCGTCACGCTGTTTTCCGAGGACGCCTTCACCTTCACGCTCAAGCTCTGCAGCGCGCTCAACCTCGTGCCCTATCTGTTCGCCGCCGGCTACGCGTTGAAGCTCGGCGTGACGCGCGAGACCTACGATCGCGATCCGAGCGCGCGCGGCAGACAGACGCTCGTCGCCGGCGTTGCGACGTTCTACACGGCGTTCCTGCTCTTCGCCGCCGGTCTCAAGTTCCTGCTCCTGAGCTTCATCATCTACGTGCCGGGCACGATCCTGTTCTTCATCGCTCGGCGAGAACAGGGGAAGCGCGTGTTCACGCCGGCAGAAGTGCTCCTGTTCACCGTCGCCATCGTCGGCGCGATCGCCGGCGTCGTGGCGCGTCGGGATGGATCACGATATAGGGATTGGTCCTGGATCCCATCACCACCGATAGCGCAGCGCCACGTTCGCCATGAACCCTTCCACCGGCGCCCAGACGTCCGTCGTCCAGCGGCCGCCGATGCCCGGCGCCGGACGCACCATCGGATCGAAGTTCGTCTGACGCACGTTGAGCAGATTCTCGAAGTTCGCGACGATCTCCATCCGTCCGAGCTCGCGCACGGCGATCGCCATGACATAGAGATACGGCTTCGACCGCGCCCGATACGGATCGTCGTCGAGCGACTGTCTGTCATACCAGATGCCCTCGATGCCGCCGCGATAGACGCCCTCGCGCTCGAACATCAGATCACCACCGACGTGCTGGCGCGGAACGAGTGGAACGTCCTCGCGCACGCGGGTCATCGGGTTCGTGCGGCTTCCCTTCGTGTAGCCGTAGGTCCCGAGGAACTTGCCGCCGTCGAAACGCCAGATCGCCGCCGTCTCGACGCCGGCCATGCGCGTATCGCCGCTCGCATTGCGTAGCACGCCGTCGCCGCTTCCGTCGCCGGCATCGGTGAGCTGCGTCGCATCCCTGATCACCGATCCATACGCCGTGACGAGCACCTCGGCGCCGATCAGACGACCGTTTACGTCGAGCATCGAGCCATAGCCATGCTCGGCCCGGAGCTCGCTGCCGGGACGAATGCGCCGGAGTCCGATGGCCTCGGTCTCTTCGGTGAGCGCCGTCGGCGCGGCGAAGCCCGTTCCTCCGCTCAGTCGCACCGACCAGCCGTCGGTCGGCTTGGCGAGCACCGCCACGCGTTCGGTGAGCTGCGTCCCGGCTTCGGGATGCGCGTCCCCGCGCACGCTCGCCGACAACGTCACGGGCCCAACCTCCCGCTCGGCCGTGCCGAACAGGCTCGGTGTGAACCACGAGTGATCGTACCGGGAATTTATAGAATTATCATACGCGTCGAGTTGGAGCGCCGAGCCGAGGACGAAGGCCGTACCGGACGTCACCGCGGATCGCGTCACCTCGAGGAAGCCCGTCGTGCTTCCATCGCGCTCGATCGGGCCCGGCCCGAACTCGCGCCGGCGGCGATTCCCGGACACCGAGAATCGCGCCGCGACGTTGCCGGAATCACCGAGCGGGACGATCGCTCGCGCTCCGACGTCTGCCCGCTTCGACTCGAGTCCCTCGCGAAAGGCGCTTCCCATCGGAGTCAGCGTGCCGCCGATCGTTCCACCTTCACGATTGTCGTAGCCGAAGCCGGCCGTCGCGAACACCGACC
>CBHWBX010000019.1:0-19076 GCA_966111935.1 uncultured Gemmatimonadaceae bacterium | reverse complement strand
ATCGGCGCGTCGGTCGAGGTGCAGGTGCGCCACCGCACGCCGCCCGCGCGCGCCGAGATCGTGCGTCTCGACGGCGACGAGATCGAGCTCGCGCTCGACGAGCCGGTGTCGGCGATCGCGCCGGGCCAATCGCTCGTCATCTACGACGGCGAGAAGGTGCTCGGCGGCGGGTTGATCGAGCGCGCGAGCGGGATGCGTGCGCTTCCCGTTCGCGCCGCCTGATCAGTACTTCAGGCCGCTGGCCTCGGCGAACTCGCGCATCGCCTTTTCCTGCTCTTCGGTGAGCTTCTCCGGCACCTCGATCTGCACTTCGACGATCAGGTCGCCCGTGCGATCGTCCTTCTTGATGCCGTGTCCGCGCGCGCGCAGGCGCTTGCCGTTCGACGTGCCCGGCGGAATCTTGATCGCGAGCTTCTGCCCATCGAGCGTCTTCACGCTGATCTTCGAGCCGAGCGTCGCCTGCGCGATGTTGATCTTCACCGGCGCGATGAGGTCGAGCCCTTCGCGCTTGTAGAAGCGATCGGCTTCCACCTGAAAGGTGATGAGCAGATCGCCCGGCGGGCCGTTGTGCGTGCCGCGACCGCCCTGCCCCTTGAGCCGGATCTTCGTGCCCGTGTCGACGCCGGCGGGCACGGTGATCATCATCTTTTTGCGTACCCGCACTTCGCCGGCGCCGTTGCACGTCGGACAGCGCTCGCTCGGCACCGTGCCCTTGCCAAGACACATCGGGCAGGGACGCTGCACGGCGAATCCGCCCTGGCCGAACGAGATCGTCCCGCGGCCATGACATTCGGGGCAGGTCTGGATCTTCGCGCCGGGCGCCGCGCCGCTACCGTGGCAGGTCGCGCACTCCTCGTTGACCTCGAGCTCGATCGGCACCTTGCCGCCGAGGGCCGCGGTGCGGAACGGCACCTGGAGCGTCGCCTCGACGTCGGTCCCGCGCTCGGGACCGCGCGGTCGCGCCCCGGGACGCCCGCCCGCCGCGCCGCCGAACATCGAGCTGAATAGATCGCCGAGCCCACCGAGACCGACGTCGTTCAGGTCCTCCATGCGGAAGGCGCCCGGCCCGGCGCCCGCGCCGCCGTACGGATTCCCGCCACCGGGACGCGCACCACCGCGCGCGCCACCGCCGCCGCCGAAACCGCCGAACGCGCCGAGCTGGCGCATCTGGTCGTACTGCTTGCGCTTCTCGGCATCGCCAAGGACCTGGTAGGCCTCGGAGATCTCCTTGAATCGCTCGGCGGCTTTCGGGTCGTTCGGGTTTTTGTCCGGGTGGTGCTTCGCGGCGAGCTTGCGATACGCCTTCTTGATCTCGTCCTGCGTCGCGGAGGCCGGAACCCCGATGACGTTGTAGTAGTCCTTCGTCTGGGCCATGGGGTCAGTACGTGGTCAGCCGTTCCATTGCTTCACGACGACACGTGCTGGCCGCAGCAGCTGACCGCCGAAGCGGTAGCCCACCTGATAGACGCGCGCGACGACATGGTCGTCCTCGGGCGAAAGCGCCGGCTCCGTCGCCACGGCCTCGTGCACCTGCGGATCGAACGTCTGGTTG
Organism: uncultured Gemmatimonadaceae bacterium; assembly: GCA_966111935.1. Taxonomy (GTDB): domain Bacteria; phylum Gemmatimonadota; class Gemmatimonadetes; order Gemmatimonadales; family Gemmatimonadaceae; genus JAQBQB01. Next base: position 17,524 of record CBHWBX010000019.1, on the reverse strand, counting down.
ATCGGATCGATGATCTCGAGCCCCGCGGCGCTCAGCGCCTTCTGGAGCTTCTTCTCGACCATGTCGACGCCCTGCACGATCGTCGCGGCGTCGGTCGTCGACGGATCGACGTGCGCGAAGCGCGCGAGATCGTCGAGCGGATCGATGAGCTGCTTCACGATCTCCGCCTGGGCGCGCGGCACCATCTCGCCGCGCTCCTTCGCGGTGCGCTTGCGGTAGTTGTCGTATTCCGCGGCCTGGCGGAGATAGCGGTCCTGCGCCTCGGCGAGGCGTCGCTCCAGCTCGGCGGCGACGTCCGATGTGCCCTGGCCGTCTGCCTGGGCCTGGGCGCTCTGCTCAAAGGTGTCTTCGGACTCGGGACCGAAGCCGGTCGAGTCATAGTCGTTGCGATCGCGCTGAACCATATCCCTGAATGTTCGCTGACCAGGGGATGGGGTGCAACGGGCATGCCCTTCAAGTCTGCCAGAATGTCATCATGAGAGGACCTTTCTGAGGAGCTCGAGGGTCCACTGCGCCGCCCGCTGGCGGACTTCGTCGCGGTCGCCCCAGAGGCGGAGCAGGCGCGTCTGGACGGTGCCGTCGACGTCGACAGCGATCCAGACGGTGCCGACCGGCTTCTCGGGCGTCCCGCCCCCCGGCCCGGCGACGCCCGTGATCGCCATTCCGATGTTTGTCCGGGCGACGGCGCGCGCGCCCGCGGCCATCTCGCGCACGGTCTCCTCGCTCACCGCGCCATGTGCGCGCAGCGTCTCCTCGCGCACGCCGAGCAGCCGAAGCTTCACCTCGTTCGCGTAGGCGATCACGCCGCCCATGACGACGTCGCTCGAGCCGGCGACGTTCGTCAGACGCGCGCCGAGCAGCCCGCCGGTGCAGCTCTCGGCGAGTCCTATCGTCAGCTTGCGCTGGCGGCACAGCTCGAGCACGACCGCCGCGAGATCGGCCTCCCCTTCCCCATAGATCGACTCGCCGACGCGCGCGCGCAGGCGCGCGGCCGCATCGCCGAGAATGCGGTCGGCTTCCTCGGACGGAACGCCGCGCACGGTGAGCCGGAGATCGACACCGGCGATCGACGGCAGGTATGCGAGCGACGCGCCGAGCTGTCCGCCTTCCATCGTGTCGATCCGGTCGGCGAGCGCCGACTCGGCGATGCCCGTCGTGCGCAGCGTGAGCGAGCGTACGACGTTCCCCGGCGCGACGCGCGACTCGAGTCGCGGCACGAGGGTGTCGGCGAGCATGCCGCGCATCTCACGCGGAACGCCGGGGAGCATCGCCACCCAGCGGCCGCGTTGATCCTCGAGCCAGATCCCCGGCGCCGATCCGTGATTGTTGGTGAGCTTGACCGCGCCTTCGGGAATCATCGCCTGATTGCGATTCGCCGCGGGCATCGCGCCGCTTCGGCCGAAGCGTTTGCGCCACCGCTCTTCCATCCACGCGAGATGCTCTTCGTCGAGACGCATCCCGCGGTCGAAGATCGCGGCGATCGATTCCTTCGTGAGATCGTCGGACGTCGGACCGAGGCCGCCGGTGGTGATCACCGCGCCGGTGCGCTCGATCGCCTCGCGCACCGCGCGCGCGATGTCGCCGGCGATGTCGCCGACCGTCGTGCGATGCGCGATGCGGATCCCGAGACCGGCGAGCGTCCGCGCGATCTGCGCGGCGTTCGTATCGATGGTGAAGCCGAGCAGCAGCTCGTCGCCGATCGTGACGATCTCGACGGCGGCGACGGGTGACTCGGTCACTGCGCGAACACGCCGCTGAAGCGGCGCATGTACACGATCAGCGAATACACGGTGAAGTAGACCGCGGCGACCATCATCAGCGTGCCGACGGTGCCGTTGAACAGTGCGAACGCGCGCCAGGAGGAATGATCGAGCACCTGCTTCTCGGCCGCGGCGGTCGCTGCCCAGAACCAGAAGTAGGCCGAGCCCTGCCAGACGAGCTGAAAGCCCGTCTTCCACTTCGCGCTGCGGATCGCGGCAATGACGACGCCGCGCCGCGCCGCCGCCTGGCGGAACACGGTCATGAACACTTCACGCAGCAGCACGAGCAGCACGATCCAGAGCGGCAGCCCCACGGGACCGAGGGGCGTGACGAAGGGAAACTGCTTCGCGAGCATGAACATCGGCACGAACGTGCCGACGAGCAGCAGCTTGTCGGCGAGCGGATCGAGCATCTTGCCGAGATCCGTCTCTTCCTTGCGCGTGCGCGCGAGGTGGCCGTCGATGTAGTCGGTCACCGCGGCGATGACGAAGAGAATGAACGCGGTGAGACGAAGCGGCCAGGAATTGAAAAACGGCAGCACCGCGACCAGCGGCGTGATCGCGATGCGTCCGGCGGAGAGCGCGTTGGGCAGATTCATCGCACGCCTCAGGCGAGCGACTTGAGCACCAGCTTGCTGACGGCGCGCAGAGTTTCGAACACGCCGTCGCCGGTCACCGCGACAGCCTCGAAGTACGGCGCGCGCTCGATCCACTCGCCGGTGGTGAGCTGCTCGACGAGACTCTCCCCGGGATGATTCGGGTCGGCCGCCGGGCGCATGCGCGAGGGATCGGTCACTTCCCAGCCCGGGTTGAGCGACGACTGGAGCTCACGAATCGGCGCGGCATTCGGCAGATCGCGTTTGTTGTACTGGATGACGAACGGCATCTTCGTCAGATCATAGCCGTATTCGGCCATGTTGTCGTACAGGTTCTGCATCGCTTCCTGGTTCGCTTCCATGCGCTCGATCTGCGAATCCCCGACGAAGACGATGCCGTCGACGCCCTTGAGAATGAGCTTGCGGCTGGCGTTGTAGTACACCTGGCCGGGCACGGTGTAGAGATGGAAACGCGTCTTGAAGCCGCGGATCGTCCCGAGGTCGATCGGCAGGAAGTCGAAGAACAGCGTGCGCTCGGTCTCCGTGGCGAGCGAGATCAGCTTGCCCCGCGTGTCCGGCGTGACCTTGCCGTAGACGTGCTCGAGATTGGTCGTCTTGCCGCCGAGACCGGGACCGTAGTAGACGATCTTGCAGTTGATCTCGCGCGACGCGTAGTTGATCATCGACATGGCTGTGATCCTCTATTGGAACAGCTTGTCGATCTCGTCATCGGCGCCGGCGAGGACGTTGGGCGCGTGCCCCGCGTCGGCGCGCGAGAACACCTTCTCGAAGAGCTGCGTCAGCTCGGTCACCGTCTGCTTCATCTTGAGGCGCACGAGGCCGAGCGTCGTGCGGTTGTCGAACAGCACGACGAGGATCACGCGGCGCGCGATGTCGGCGAGGTACATCGACTCCTTCTCGCCCTGGTGAAAGAGCGACTGGAAATCGTTCTCGCCGATCAGCTTCGCGAGCTGGTCGTTGGCGCTGAAGTCCGCCGCCGTGAGCGTGGCAAATGCCGTCGGGTCGAAGTTCGGACGTTCGCCGCAGGTCGCGACGAGCTGGCCGGTGCGGTCCACGAGCAGCGCCGACCGGGCGTTGCAGTCCGTGAGAAACCGCTCCAGCGCGCTCGTGATCGCGCCAAAATCATCTTCGGTGAACGACCAACTGGCTGCGCCGACGGGCATGCGGTGGAGTCCTAGTCGAGGTGTGCCTGAAGTTCCGAATGCATGCGGCGCAGCACCAGCTTCGCCCGCCGCCGCAGCAGCGGGTGCCGCTCCCAGCCGACATAGTCGGTGAGGATGCGCGCCGTGTCGAGGCCCGGCTGGCCGCCAAGATACCCGAGCGCCGCGAGACGCTTCACCGGGCTGCGGCTGAACAGGTCGCGACGGGACCGCCGGATCTGGTTGCTCCAGACGACGGCCCCTAATACTAGACCGCCAAGGAAGCCGGCCGTCACCGCCATCGTCTGCTTGCGCGTCGTCACATGACCCTCCGGGCCGAGAGTGCCTGGGCGATCGTCACGCCGTCGGCGTATTCGAGGTCACCGCCGACCGGCAATCCGCGTGCGATGCGCGTCACCGTGACGCCGCGCGGAGCCAGCTGGCTCTGAACGAACAACGCCGTGGCCTCTCCCTCGAGGCTCGGATTGGTGGCGAGGATCACCTCACGCACCGCCGGCGTCCCCTCCTCTCCGTCGATGCGCTCCATGAGCGCCGTCACGGTGAGGTCATCGGGGCCGACGCCGTCGAGCGGCGACAGCCGCCCGCCGAGCACGTGGTAGAGACCACGGAACTCACCCGCACGCTCGATCGCGCTGATGTCCGACGCCTGCTCCACGACGCAGATGAGCGACGCGTCGCGACGCGGGTCGCGGCAGATCGAGCAGACTTCGTCTTCGGTCAGGTTGAAGCAGCGTGCGCAGGTGCGCACCCGCTCCCCGAGCGTGACGAGCGCCTCGGCGAGGCGGCGCGTCTGCGCGGGCGGCTGACGAAGGAGATGATAGGTGAGACGGAGCGCCGTCTTCCGACCAATGCCGGGAAGGCGGGAAAGCTCCGTCGCGAGATCATCAATGGCTGACAAGACGGATCAGAAGGGGAGCTTGAAAGGCAGATTGAGACCACCCGTCAGCTTGCCCATCTGCTCCTTCGCCGCCTCCTGCGCCTTGTTCTGCGCGTCGGACACGGCGACGACGATCAGGTCCTCGAGCATCTCGATGTCCGCCGGATTCACGACGGTCGGATCGAGCTTGATCTTCTTGATCTTGCTCGTGCCGCTGACCTCCACGGTGACCATGCCGCCGCCGGCCGAACCGGAGACGGTGATCTGCTCGAGCTCTTCCTGGATCTTCGAGAACTTCCCCTGCATCTCCTGCGCTTGCTGCAGGATCTTCATGAAATCAGGCATGACGGAAAGGTATTAGGTGCGAGGGGTTACGGGCTAGTAAACGGCCCTCCCGCGCCGCGAAAAGCGCGCCGGACGGACTAGTCCGCGACGTCGAGGTCGAGCGCGTCGATCGCGGCGTTGAGCACCGGATCCTTCTTCCGCAGCGCGGCGACGCGATCGGCCCGAATCATCTCGTCGGTCAGACGCTTCGGCGGTGCGGCGGGAGCATTCTCGTCCTGCCGCAGCTCGACGCGCGTCACGCCGGGGAACCAGCGCCGCAGCGCGCCGAGGATGTCGGTGCGCGCCGTCGTGATCGAGTGCGCGAAGATGTCGTTCGCCTCGTCGAGCTCGATCGTCACGACGCCGTCGCGATTCACCGAGGCGACCGACGTATGCGAGAGCGCGCTCGCGAGCATCGGCTTGCCCCCGGCCCGCACGCCCTCGATGAGATCGTCCCACCGTCCGGTGAGCGCATTGAGATCGGGCACGGCGCCGCCGCCGGCGACGGGCGCGGGCGGCACTGGACGCGGAGCGGCGGGAGCGGCGGGAGCGGCCGCACGGGGAATGGGACGCGGTGCGCTCGACGTCGGCGAAGGGACATCGAAGTTGGCGATCGTCGACCGCCAGTCGTCGCTCGGTTCCCCGCGGGTTTCCGAAGCCTCAGCGCGGGGGGCGGGACGCGGCTCCGGACGGACGAAAGGGCTCGAGCTTCCTCCGCCGCCACCGTCACCGCCGGCAATCGATCGCAGAACCTCCTCGAGGTCGACTGCCCGGTCGAGGAGCGCGAAGCGGACGAGCAGCGTCTCGATCAGCAGCTGCTGCTGGCCGCTCTTGCGGAAGCGAGGCTCGAGCTCACCCACCGCCTGGAGCATCCGCAGCAGATCGCCCGCGGCGAAGCGCTCCTTTCGACTCGCCAACGCTTCGCGCGCCCGCTCGCTGACGTCGATCGCGGTGCCGCCGAGGACGATCGAGAGCTGCGCCCGCAGGATGTCGGCAAGCCCGGTGAGGAATTGCCCGAAATCGATGCCCTGCTCGGCCAGACGCGAGACGGCAGGAAAAACGTCGGCGGCGCGGCGGTCGGCGATGAGGTCGAGCACCGCGATGAACTCGTCCTCGGGGACGAGGCCGAGTGCCTCGCGCACGCGCTCCGCCGTCACGTTCCCTTCGGCCATCGAAAGGACCTGGTCGGTCAGGCTCAGCGCGTCTCGCATCGACCCGTCAGCGGCGCGCGCGATTGCCGCGAGCGCTTCCGGCTCGGCGGTGACCTGCTCCGCGCCAAGGATGTGCGTCAGGCGGTCGCGAATCTCGCCGGGGCCGATGCGCTTGAGGTCGAACCGCTGGACTCGGCTCAGCACCGGGGCGGCCGACTGCATGATCTTCTGCGGCTCGGTCGTCGCGAAGACGAACACGACGCGCGGGGGCGGCTCCTCGAGAATCTTGAGGAGCGCGTTCCACGCCTCGCGCGTGAGCATGTGGGCTTCGTCGACGATGTAGACCTTATAGCCCTCTTCGGCCGACGGCGCGTACATCGCGCGCTCGCGCAGCTCGCGCGCATCATCGACGCCGCGGTTCGACGCCGCGTCGATCTCGACGACGTCGAGGCTCGCCGAGCCGCTCCAGATCCGGCGGCACGACGCGCATTCACCGCACGGCTCGCCGTCGAGCGTCGGATCGCCGCGGCGCTCGCAGTTGAGCGCCATCGCGAGGACGCGGGCGAGGGTCGTCTTGCCGGTGCCGCGCGGGCCGCAAAGCAGGTATCCGTGGGCGACGCGACCGCGCGCGATCGCCCCCTTGAGCGTCGACGAGACGTGGGACTGCACCGCCACGTCGGCGAAGCGCTTCGGACGGTATTTGCGGGCGAGGGCGATCGACATGGAATCCGGAATCTACGGCGGGCACAGCGCGTGAGGGAGACGTGCCCTCATGCCAAAAAAAACGCGGGGACGCCGCTGTGAAAGCGCGTCTCCCGCGTGATACCCCAGGTCTGACGAAGCGACATCAGACACCTCGTACCGCTGCTACCTTCGGGGTCCTGACGGAGTTGGAAGGCTGACGCCCTCCGGGACCTGGGGCACCTTCTAATTTAACGAAAAACGGGGCCGTTTCAAGCGATCGGCCTCGAGCAATGTCACTGCCGAGCCCAGCGATGAAACCGATTCGCGTCGTCGTGAACGATCTGATGCAGAGCGACTACGTCTACTGGCGCATCGAGCCGGTGGGGCGGAACTACGACGAAGGGTTCGAGCCCGAGCTGACGCCGCCGGAGCTGCTCCGGCTCGGCGTGTTCGGCGGGAAGTACATGACCGACTGTCGCAACGAATTCCCGGCATCGTGGTTTCGCGGGGCGAAGCTCTGCCACGAGCGGCATGATCCATCGCTCAACTTCTTCGGCGTGAATGCGTCGCAGCCGCTATCGGTGTGGCGCAAGCAGGGCTGGATCTACCACGAGGATCCGCGCGGCTGGTTCCAGTGGTACTGTCGATATTACTCGGGGCGTCGCTCGATGGACGACGAGCGGCAGATCAAGCGATGGCGCGCGATGCGCCGTCACGTCGCGCAGATCAAAGCGGGCTGTCCGCGCCGCGACTTCGAGTGTCGGCCGCGGCAGCGCCAGGCGCTGCTGCACTGGGCATACGACGCACGAAACATCTAGTGTTTATCGGAGCGGTCCGTTGCGTCGCCTGCGGCGGTCTGGCAAGTTGAATACTTCCCGAACAATCACCGAAGAGTAGTTGAATGCCTGTGATCTCGAAGGCCGCGAAAGCGAGCAGCGCGAAAAAGAACGCGAAAAAGGCCGCGAAGAAGGTGGCGAAGAAAGCCGCGAAGAAGAGCGTGAAGCAGACGGCGAAAAAGCCGTCCCGCGACGCGTCGCCGGTCGATCGGCTTCGCGAGATTTGCCTTGCTCTACCCGAGACGACCGAAGTCGAGGCGTGGGGAGAGCCCACCTTCCGTGTCAAAGGAAAGATGTTCGCGACGTTCGCGTCGCCGGGGGGCCATCACGCCGATCGTCCGTCGGTGTGGATCCTGGCGGTGAGCATGGAGCAGGACCTGATGATGCGGCTGCGTCCCGACCGGTACTTCAAGCCGCCGTACGTCGGACCGAGCGGATGGATCGGGGCGTACCTCGACAAGAGTCCGCCCTGGAAGGAGATCGAGGAGCTGCTCCGCGAGGGGTGGCGCAAGCGCGCGCCGAAGAAGCTCGCGGCGCTCCTCGGTGACTGACGGCCGCCTTCAGCGAGTTTAGCGCGGGGGGACGGGGACCTTTCGTCCCCTCGCGCGTACTACCTTGGAACCGCCGGCGGATGCCGGCCACCGAACCTCGAGCAAATCGGAGCACGTGATGGGAATGCCGAAGCGTCCGCTGCTGCTAGTGCCCCTCCTCGCGGGGTGTTACAACTACGCGAAGGTCGAGCCCGCGGCCGTCACCCCGGGGACGGAAGTCCGCGTCCAGATCAATGGCGCCGCCGCCGACCGTATCGCGCCGTTGATCGGCAGCTTCGACACGCGCGTGCTCACCGGCAGCGTCATCGAGAACAAGAACGGCGAGATGGTGCTCGAAGTGGCCAAGGGCGCGATGCCGAACGTCAGCGAAGCGGTGGTGCCGCTGCGCCAGCACATCCCGCTCGCCGCCGGCGATTTCGTGTCGCTCGAGACGCGCAAGCTGGACGTCACGCGCACCTCGCTCTTCGCGGCCGGCATCGCTGCCGGCATCGCCGCGATCGGCATCGCCGCGGCAAAGGCGCACGGCGAAGGCACCCCGGGTGATCCCGGCCCGCAGCCGACGCCGCTCAACCGGATCCCGGTGATCCGCTTTCGGTTCTGATGACAAAACGGGGCGCGCATGCGATGCGCGCCCCGTCTCGTTTTCAGACCTCCCGCTCGCGCGGGCTCAGTTCCACTGCAGACCGCGAATCTGGTCGAGGTTGAGGTTTCCGCCCGAGAGCACCGCGGCGACCTTCGAGCCCTTCGGCAGATCGATCAGCCCATGGAGCAGCGCGCCGACCGGCGACGCCGCCGCGCCCTCGGCGACGACCTTGCACCGCTCCATCACCCAGATCATCGCCTCGAAGATCTCCTTGTCGGGGAGCGTCACGATCTCGTCGACGAAGCGCTGGACGACGGAGAAGTTGAGCACGCCCGCGCGACGCACGCGCAGCCCGTCGATGATCGTCTTGCAGTCGATCGTCTCGAGCTGGCCCGCGTCGAGGCTCGCCTTCATCGCCGGACCATCCGACGACTCGACGCCGATCACCTTGATCTTCGGGTTGAAGCTCTTCACCGCCATCGAGACGCCGGCGATCAGGCCGCCGCCGCCGATCGGGACGACCACGGCGTCGACGTCCGGCCAGTCCTGGACGATCTCGAGGCCGAGCGTACCCTGCCCCGCGATGAGCTGCTCGTCGTCGAACGGATGGACGTAGGTCAGCCCTTCCTTCTCGACGAGCTCCTTCGCCTTCTCGTTCGCCTCGTCCCAGATCTGGCCGTGCAGCACGACCTCGGCGCCGTAGCCCTTCGTCGCCGCGATCTTCGCCGGTGTGGCGTTCTCGGCCATGCAGACGACGGCGCGGATGCCGTGGATGCGCGCGGCGAGCGCGACGCCCTGGGCGTGGTTGCCCGCCGACGAGCAGACGACGCCACGGCGTTTCTGCTCCTCGGGCATGAGCGCGAACTTGTTGAGGGGGCCGCGGATCTTGTACGCGCCGACGGTCTGGAACATCTCGGCTTTGAGCCGGACGTCATAGCCGGTAGCTTCGCTGAGCTGGCGCGACGTGAGCAGCGGCGTGTGCTTGATGTACGGCGCGATACGGGCACGCGCCTCTTCGAAATCCTTGACGGTCAGCGTGAACATGGGGCTCGGCGATGGTGAGAGTGACTGGAATCGCAAAGTACGATTCGGTCACGCGGCCGCGCCAGTGCGCGCGAGGATGTCCCGGACGACCGTACCGGCGCGCCGGGCGTCCTCGCCGCTCACATCGAGGTGCGTGACCATCCGCAGCCGGGTCGGCGACCACTCGGAGACGAGAACGCCTTCGGCGCGCGCCGCAGCGACGACGTCGGCGGCGACCGCGCTTTTGAGATCTATCATTACAATATTCGTATCAGGCGCGACGACCGTCGCCCCGCCGGCGCCGTCGACGAGCCCGGCGATCGTGCGGGCGTTCGCGTGGTCGTCGGCGAGGCGGTCGAGCTGGTGGTCGAGCGCGTAGAGGACCGCGGCGGCGAGGATGCCCGACTGGCGCATCGCGCCGCCGAAGAGCTTTCGCGCCGTCCACGCGCGCTCGATCGCCTCGCACGTGCCGGCGAGCGCCGCGCCGACCGGCGCACCGAGCCCCTTCGAGAACGCGACCATCACCGTGTCCGCCTGCGCGGCGAAGTCGGCGAGCGACGTCCCCGACGCCGCACTCGCGTTCCAGAGCCGCGCGCCGTCCATGTGCACGGGAAGCCCCTGCTCCGCGGCCGCCTCGCGAATGGCCTTCAGCTCATCGAGCGACGTTACGACGCCGCCGGCGCCGTTGTGGGTGTTCTCGACGCACACCAGGCTCGGCGCGGGGAAATAGCGCGAGCGCGGGCGGAACGTGCGCCGCAGGTCGTCGGCGCTCATCACGAGCCCGCTCGGCACGACCGGCAGCACCTGCGCGCCGCTCAGCACCGCCGTCGCGGCGATCTCGCTGTGGACGATGTGCGCGTCGACGTCGAGCAGCACTTCGGTGCCGCGGCCCGCGTGCACCCACACCCCCGCCTGATTCGCCATGCAGCCGCTCGGAAAGAAAAGCGCTGCCTCTTTGCCGAGCAGCGCCGCGACGCGCTCCTCGAGCTGCTGCGTCGTCGGGTCGCCGTCGCGCTCGTCGTCGCCCACCTCGGCGGCCGCCATGGCGGCGCGCATCCCGGGGGTGGGTTTGGTGACCGTGTCACTGCGGAGATCGATAGCCATACGGGGAATATGGCTGAGCCAATATTCCCCGTATAGCTGCCGAGCCCGTTGCCGCGTCCCGCTTACGGCTTCGTGACGACCGGCACCTTCACTTCCGACTTCTTCGTGCCGACGACCGGCTTGTTCACGATCAGCGTCTCCTTCTGCGTGCCGACGACCGGCGTGTTGATCGTATCGGTTCGCGTCGTCACCGACGGCATGTGAAGCGTGTCCTGGGTCGTCGTGACGTTGACGTCCGACGGACGCTTCACGACGACGTCCCCGCTCTCGGTGCGACTGCAGGCGCCGAGCACCGCCGCGGCGCTCAAGGCGAACAGCAGAGTTTGTTTGCGCATCTGGGCTCTCCCGTAGGGTTTGCTTCCTAAAGCAACGGGTGGGCCAGAGCGGATCGGGCATCGAGGATCGAGGATCGCGAACCCCTCTCGATCCCCACTCCTCGATCCCCGATTCTACTCGAACGTCTCTCTCTGCAGCTTCCGCACATGCCTCAGCTCGTACACCTGCCCGACTTCGCCGCCGAGGATGAAGATCAGGGCGGCGTAATACACCCACACCACGACGATGATGATCGCGGCGATCGTGCCGGTGTAGAGCGACGCCGGGTTGAAGGTCGACGTGTAGAGCGAGAAGATCGAGCGCGCCGCTTCGAAGGCGATGCTCGAGAAGAGCGAGGCGAACCAGGCGGTCTTGGCGCGGACCCGGCGGATCGGCAGGTACTTGTAGAGCGCGAAGAACATCAGCGCGACGAACGAGAACGCGAGCAGACGGCCGATCCAATACTCGACGTTGCCCATCACGTCGCGGCGCAGGCCGAGCTCGACCAGCGCCGCGGCGCCGTTCTTCGTCGCGAGCATCACGTAGGTGCTCACGAACAGGTTCGCGACGAACAGCAGCGTCGCGATGATCGTGATCTTGATGTCGAAGATCTTGCCGGCGATGATGCCGCGCTCGCTCTCGATGTCGAACACGCTCGCGAGCACGGTGCGCAGCGATCCGAAGAGCCGCGTCGAGAACCAGACGAAGCCGACCGCCGCGAAGATGCCGATCTGCCCGCGCGTTCGCACGATGTCGAAGATCAGCCGGTCGATCGACGACGCCTCGCCGTGATTGTGCGCCGGCAGGAGGCGGTCGAGGTATTCCGAGACCTGCGCCGGCGAATCGACCGCAACGTTGTGCGCGAAGATCGGGAGCAGGTAGGTGACGCCGTTCACGAGCAGCAGGATGAACGGCACCGCGGCGAGGATCAGGTTGAACGCGATCCCGCCGGCGAGGAAGAGCACGTTGTCCTCGCCGCTGTTGTCCCAGGTGCGCTTCGCGTAATCCCGAAACGTCCACCACCAACTGACCCAAAACGGACGCGAGCGAACGCGCGCGTCCGTGATGGATGGGCGTGCGCCGCTGGTCACCCTTCGCCGCTACGGTACGCCGCCTTCGTCTCGGCGATGCGCTGCTCGAGCTCGAGCCGCGCTTCCTCGGCCGCCGCGCGGCCGGCATCCACCGCGCGAGTCACCTGCTGCTTCTTGAGCTCGATCGCCTGGCGCGCGGCGTCGATCTGATCCTCGACCTTGCGGCGCGCTTCGGTGAAGGAGTCGACGACGGTATCCGTCACGTCGGTGACGGCATCCTCGGCCGCCTGACGGACGCGCATCGCGCGCCGCTTGATGTCGCGGCGCGTCGCGCGGCCGGAGCGCGGCGCGAACAGCAGGGCCGCGCCCGCGCCGAGTGCGAGCCCGACGAGGAACGGCGTGATCCCCGCCGACTCGTGCTTCTCGATCACCACGAACGGTTCGTCTTCGTCGAAATCGTACCGCGACATGCTCGCTTCCTCGGTGAGCCGGTGATGAACGTGATCGCTCTAGCGCTTCTTTGGAGCGGGTTTCTTGGCCGCCGCCGCGGGGCGCGACGCCGGAGCTTCTACGGCGGATCCGTGCTTGCCGTTGTTCGCGTCACCCGCGTCGTCCGCCGCCGCTTCCTCGTCGGAGCCGCCGTCGACGATCGCGCGCAGCTCGCGGCGAATGTCGTCCTCGGTCAGCCCGAGGATCTTCGCTGAACGGCTGACGTCGCCCTGGTTCGACGCGAGCGTCGACAGGACGAGCTGGCGCCGCGCGACCGACATCGAAGCGCCGACCGGAATCGTCACCGACGACGCGACGTCGCCGGCGTTGCGCAGGTGGCGCGGCATGATGTCGTTCACGGCGATCTTGTCGCCGCGCGCCATGATGACCGAGCGCTCGACCGCGTTCTTCAGCTCGCGGACGTTGCCCGGCCAGTGATACGAAAGAATCCAGTCCCAGGCCGCGGTATCGAAGTCGGAGATCTTCTTGCCGTTCTGGCTCGCGTAACGCGCGAGAAACTCCGTCGCCAGCAAGCGCACGTCCTGCGAACGATCGCGGAGCGGCGGCAGGTCGATCTGCACGACCGCGAGACGATAGTAGAGGTCCTCGCGCAGCTCGCCTTCGGCGATCGCCTTCTGCAGATCCTTGTTCGTCGCCGCGACGATACGGATGTCGACCGGGATTTCCTTCTTCCCGCCGAGGCGCCGCACCTGCCGCGTCTCGAGCGCGCGGAGGAGCTTCACCTGAATGTCCGGCGACATCTCCGCGACCTCGTCGAGGAAGATCGTGCCGCCGCTCGCCATCTCGAACGCGCCCGGCTTCTCGTTCGTCGAGCCGGTGAACGCGCCCTTCTCGTGACCGAACAGCTCGTTCTCGAGGATCTCCTTCGGCAGCGCCGCGCAGTTGAGGGCGAAGAACGGTCCCTTCGCGCGCTCGCTCTTCGAGTGCACCGCGCGCGCGACGAGCTCCTTGCCGGTACCCGATTCGCCGAGGATCAGCACGCTCGCCGTCGACGGCGCGACGGCGTCGATGACCTGATAGACCTCGCGCATCACGTCCGATTCGCCGGTGAGCTCACCGTAGTGCGTGAGTCCCTCGAGGCGCGACGTGAGCTCGCGGTTCTTCTGCTGGACCTGGAACTTCTCGATCGCCTTCGGGATCAGCGCCTTGAGCCGATTCAGCTTCTCGGCGTTGAGCGGCTTCTCGATGTAGTCGTACGCGCCCTGCTGCATCGCCTGCACGGCGGAGTCGACCGTCGCCTGACCGGTGATGATGATGCATTCAGTCGGGATCTGCTTCTGCTGGAGCTCGCGCAGCAGGCTCAGACCGTCGAGCTTCGGCATCTTGAGGTCGGCGAGCACCACGCCGAAGCGCTCGTCGCCGAGGCGCTCGAGGGCTTTCTGCCCATCGGGCACGACGTCGACGCTGTATCCCTCGTCGGAGAGAATCGCGCTGAGACCGGCGGTGATCGCCGACTCGTCGTCGGCGATGAGGACTTTCGCGTTGGCTTGCTTGGTCATTGCTATCCGTCCCTCGATCAACGAGGAAAGGTGATGGAAATGGCGGAACCGTCCGCCTGAATCTCGATACCCGCATCCTTCGCCGCAGCGATCACCTCGTCGCTCAGCGCCTCCACCGCCCCATCCCCCGCCGACGCCACGGCTCGCAGCTGGCCATTCTCCGCTCGAACCGTCACGAGACGTCCGCCTCCGACCAACCCGTCGAGCGCCGCGCCGATCGCCAGGCGGACCGCACCGGCATCCGCCGCGACGGCGCCGATCGCATCGACCGTTCCGTCGACGTCGAAGTCACCGCCGTCGACCCGCGCCACCGGCGCGAGCAGCGACGCGATCGCGCGCGTCGTTCGCCCGACCTCCGTCGGGCCGCTCCCCGCTCGCGCGAGAAAGAGCAGGCCCTCGGTCATGTCCATCACCGCGTCGAACTGCGCCGACGCGGCATTCGCGTACGTCGCGATCGCCGACGCCGGCAGATCCGGCTTCGCGGCGCGCGACCGCACGACCTCGACGTTCACCGAGACGCCGTTCATCGCGCCTTTGAGCTCGTGCGCCGCTCGCCCGCAGATGCGGTTGAGCGTCTCGAGCCACAGCGCCTGCGTCGCCGGCGATGACGTGATCAATCGCTGAGGTCCGCGTCGTCGGGCGCCGCCGCGACCGCCTCGGCCTGCGTCGGATCCACCCGATGAATCTCCGGCGCCTTCACGAACTTCGCCACCGCGTCTGCGGTGTTGCCGATCGCGAGCTGCTCGAACAGGAACGCGAACTTCGCGTCGTACGCGCCGGCGAGCTTCGTCTTCGCGTCGCTCGGCATGTCCCAGATCTTCTGCTTGAACGGACCGAGCGCCTTCTTGCGCGTCTTGTAGAAGAACTGCTCGTCCGAATCGGTCGACTTCCGCTCGTCCTTCGCGTTCGTCTTCAGCCACTCGTAGATCTCGTCGCGGAGCGACGACGGCATGAAGTCGTACAGCATGTTCTGGAAGTTCGTCGCGAGGTGGATCTCGGCGGTCTCGCGCTTCGGGAAGTTGTTGAACGCGCTGTCCGGCAGCGTCGACGCCCCGTGCTGCACGGCACCGGCGAGCCCGTACTCGTCGCGCGCGACCTTCGACAGGCGCTCGAGCGTATCGAGGTCGAGCTTCACGTCGGCAATCGAGCCGTCGGCGAGCACCACGCCGCCGTGCGACGTGCCCGATTGCACGCTGATCTTCGACAGACCGGCCATGCCCTTCGGCAGCGCGGCGTTAAATCCGCTCATGAACGCATGCAGCTCGTCGACGGTCGTGTTCTCCGTGCCGACTTCACCGATCTCACCGCCGACCGACACCGTCACGCCTTCCGGCTCGAGCTCGCGCACCGTGCGCAGGATGTCGACACCGACTTCGTAGTTCGGACGCTGCTGCTCGGTAAGCGTCGGCTTCGACAGATCGACGAGCGTCGACGTGTCGATGTCGATGTTGTAGAAGCCGGCGAGGATCGCCTCGTTGGCGAGCGCCTTCACGGCGTCGACTTCGGTCTTCGGATCGACCGCGTACTTCTTGGCACTGACCTGGAAATGGTCGCCCTGAATGAACACCGGTCCGCGGAAGCCTTCGCGCAGCGCCGCCGCGAGCATCACCGCGACGTACTCGGCGGGACGCTGGTCGGTGTACGCGATCTCCGAGCGCGCGATCTCGAGCAGGAACGCACCGGCCTTCATGTTGATGGCCGTACGGAAGATCGAGCGGGCCGTGTCGTAGGCGAGACCGCGCACGTTGATCGCCGGCACCGTGAAGCCATGCACTTCGCCGCGGCCGCGCGCCATATACAGATCCTGGATCGACGCCGGGCGCACGCCCACCGCCTGGCCGATCTCCCAGATCATCCAGCGCG
Source organism: uncultured Gemmatimonadaceae bacterium (assembly GCA_966111935.1). GTDB lineage: Bacteria > Gemmatimonadota > Gemmatimonadetes > Gemmatimonadales > Gemmatimonadaceae > JAQBQB01. Next base: position 1,636 of record CBHWBX010000019.1, on the reverse strand, counting down.
CATGCTCCTTCTCTTCCGCGTCGCCGAATACGGCAGCGCGCACCAGGCGATCCATGGCGTCGCCGGTGAGAACGTTGGGATGCGAAACAGCGACCTTCCCGTCACGAACGGTGACGGCGGCGCCGAAAAGGGTGTTCAGGGTTTCGATTTTATCCATGGTGGTCCAAGAGTGTGGTGTCGCCCTGAGCAGAGCTCGGGAAGACTGCCTACACTGAATAACGTTCGTCCGGTTTAGGTAGCAGGTTCCATTCCTGCCGAGCCTGCTCGGCGTCCGCGCGGCCGAGCATGGCGTACGTGAACTGTTTGCCCAGCTCCACTCCGGGTTGATCGAGCGGGTTGACCCCATACAGCTCCCCCGCATAGATCGTCGCGATCTCGAGCAGCATGAACAGCGCCCCCAGATGGTGCGCGTCGACGCGGTCCACATGGATGGTCATGTTCGGCCGGCCGCGCCGCGCCAGCGCGCCGGCCGTCGCCCGCTGCTCGATCGACAACAGCTCTCCCAGGCGATGTCCGCCCAGGTACCCGAGCTCCTTCACGTCGGAATGTAGCTTCGGGATCGTGAGATCGGAGCCGATCTCCTTCACGGCGATGAACGCCACGGTCTTGTCGCCCGGTCCTTCCATGAAGAGCTGGACCTTGCTGTGCTGGTCCGTCGCTCCGAGGGCGCCCAACGGCGTCGGGCCAGCCCCCGCGTCGCCCGGCTGACGGTGCTTGCCGAGGCTCTCCGCCCAGAGCTGCACGAACCAGTCGGCGATGTCGCGGAGCGGATCCGAATACGGCATCAGGACGTGGATGTGGCGTCCGAGCTTCGTATCGGCGAGGAACTGCAGCATCGCGAAGATCCCCGCGGGGTTCTTCGCGAGATCGTCGGTCGCGGACTGCTTCGCGATCTCCGCGGCGCCGGCGAGCAGCCCCGCGGTGTCCATCCCCACGAGCGCCGCCGGGAGAATGCCGACCGGTGTGAGAACACTGAATCGTCCGCCGACCGCGGGGGGGATGTCGAGCGCCGCGATGCCGTCGCTCTTCGCGATCTCGCGCAGCGCCCCCTTCTGCGGGTCGGTCACGAACACGAGATGCGACGCCGGGTCCTTCGTCTTCTCGTTCAGCCGTTCGCGGACGACGAGATACTGCGACATCGTCTCCGCCGTCCCGCCGGACTTGGACGTCACGACGAAGATCGAGCGCTCGAGATCGAGCCGGTCGAGCAACGCCGAGATCGTCCGCGGGTCGACGTTGTCGAGTACGTGGAGGCGCGGCTGTCCGCCCCGCTCATCCTTGCTCAACGTGTTCCACGCCGGCGCGAGCAGCGCCGTGCGGAGCGCGATCGGCCCGAGCGCCGACCCACCGATGCCGAGCACCACGACGTCGTCGAACTTGCCGCGCACCTTCGCGGCGAAGTCGGTGCTCTGGCGATGCAGCGCGTCGTCGCCGGGGAGCGCGAGGAATCCGAGCTCGCCGGCGGTCCGCCGCCGCTCGAGCCCCGCCGATGCGCGTTGGAACGCCTCCGGCGCCGCCGCCCAGTCGGTCGCCGCGACGCCGCCCATGACGACGTCGCCCATGATGTTGGTGTAGTCGATCCGCAGCGTCATGTCAGTCGATTCGCACGGTAAGCCCGTCGAACGCCGGCACGATC